>JAURXW010000125.1 GCA_030654205.1 Bacteriovorax sp. | reverse complement strand
AATTACCACCATGATTTATCAGATCAAAGGAAACACCGGCCAATCCTATCCCACCGGCCTCTTTAGCCTCTTCTAAGAGTCGATCGATCGCTTTTTGTCTTCCGCTATAAACCAGTTGAGTAATCTCTACAACTTCCCCACCACCTAAATTAGAGAGACTAGCTCCGATCCCCCTAGAGAGTCCGAGGGCCACCACACTATTTCCAATGCATAATTGTCCAGGCCGATAATCTAGTTTGTTCAAACAGAATATTTCATTTCCAGATAATCCGGTAACCTGGCGGTGTTTACTGGCAAGAGTTGTATCAATCATGCGTACTCCAAAATTTTAAGTTTATTCATTCTCTCATAAGACTTTTATTGCTCAAAGAATTTTTAACCTTTAAAGTAATCAAAAGGAAAAATTATGAATGTTAAAATAGTTACTGAAAAAAACATGGATGAAGTTTTGGAAAAAAACCAAATCATTTTTTTAGATTTTTGGGCAAGCTGGTGTGAGCCATGTAAAGTTTTTGGGCCGATCTATGACCGAGTATCAGTAACTCATCCCGATATATTTTTTGGAAAAATAAACACCGAAATAGAACACCTTTTGAGTGAAGACTTTCAAATCAAATCAATTCCTACACTTGTCATCTTAAAAGATGGCATTGTAATTTTTTCAGAGTCTGGAGTGATTCCAGAGTATGTGCTCAATAATATTGTCGCTGAAACCAGAAAAATTGATGTGGCCTTATTGGTTAAAGAAGATACTGATATTTAAGGATTTTTTTCATCGTTTCCTTTAATAGATAAGCACTAGCTTATTTTTAGTCAAAAATTTCATTGATAGCACTCCTCACGATATGTTACTGAGACTTAATCTAATTATTTATAATTATCCAGGAATTAAAAAATGAAGATTTTATCAATGGCCATTGGCTTGGGACTTCTTTCTAGTATCGCCAGCGCTCAAGATGATGGAGCTTATCTAGACTCAAAATACCAAAATTTAGTGCACCCGAAATCGGTGAAAAATTCTATGAACAAAGCTTTTCCAATTAGCGATACAAAAGCTGTTATTGCTTACCAAAGCCCGATTCGTTCACAAGCTTCTCGTGGGACATGCTCAATTTTTTCGGCAACAGCTTATCTTGAAGGGCTATTAATTAAAAAAGGAATAAATGCTTCTCTTGATCTTTCTGAAGAATGGCTTCAATACACTGCCGTTAGAAATAAATCGTCTGATGGATCATCGGCCTGGGATAATTTCGCGGCCATTAGAGATTACGGAATGGTCTCTGAACAATCTCTGCCCTACATAGGAGAAGATTGGACCGAAGTTTTTAATCCATTAAAAGATCAAAGATGTGGAAAACTTTTAGGACCGGTTCAAAAATCATGTTTCATTGTACATCGCGATCCTAATTTGCTTAATTTAACGGATATTCAAATCAACGCACTTTATGCTGATAAAGAATTTATCAATGCCCGAAAAGAAGCATTAGATTTTAAAAATAAAAATATTAAATTCAGCAGCACAAATTTTTCACTCTACAATGTTTCTGATGTAAAAAACTTATTAAGCAGCGGGACTCCTGTTGTTTTAGAAGTTGATTTTTATTACGGATCTTGGAACCATAGAGAAGCCGATCAATTTGGAATAGGAAGAAACCTTGATCACTGGTCAAAAGGAATCGTCACTTTTCCAGAAGCGGGAAGCTTAGATGAAACTCAATCAAAAAAACATCCGGCCGGTCACTCTATTTTAGTTGTAGGTTATGATGATAATAAAATTATAGAAAAAACAATCAAGATGGCCAATGGAACGACTCAAAAATTTACCTACAAAGGTGTTTATTATTTCAAAAATAGCTGGGGAACTTCTAGTTTTGGAAAAGACTTTCAAATTAATGGTGTTAATTTTCCAGGATATGGAATGATCGTTGCAAAATATGCCGAAGAGATTGGACAATTTTTTCAAATGCCTCTTAAGTAAAAATTAAAAGGACCCGTAAGGGTCCTTTTTTATTTCGTTAACTCTAAAAAGAAATTTTTCATCCCTTCCCATGATCTTCTATCAGCAACTGCATTATACGCGGCCCCTTTAGAAATATCATCACCGGCCCCTTTTTCTGTAAAACTATGAACTGTTCCAGAAAACGCCGTAAACTGATATTGTACTTTTGCTTCGTCCATTTCTTTTTTAAATGCTGCCACTTCATCCGCTGGTACGTATGGATCAACTCCTCCGTGGTAAACTTCAACTTGCCCTTTAATATTTTTAGCATCAAGTGGACTAGGATTGCTAAGGCCTCCATGAAAACTTACAGTACCCAAAATATCTGCTCCTGAACGTGCCAGTTCAAGTGCGGCCGTTCCACCGAAACAATATCCTGTCGCCAATAATTTTTTAGCATCTACATGTGAATTTTTAGAAAGTGTCGCCAATGCTAAATTAACTCGCTCTCTTAAAAGCAAGCGATCACTTTTATACATTGTAGCCAACTCTCCCGCTTCCTTAGTGTCTTTGGGTCTAACACCTTTTCCGTAAATATCTCCGGCCATAGCGACATAACCAAGTTTTGCTAGTTCAGTAATTTTAGATTCCGTTTCGGCCGTGATTCCCATCCAATTATGAAAAACAATAATTCCCGGTTTTTTTCCTTTAATGGCACTATCAAAGGCCACAACACCTTCAAAAGTTTTATCACCAGATTTATACTCAATTTTTTCTAAATTAATTTTTGCTTCCGCTGTCATTGCCATTAATCCTATTAATAAAACACCAACAATTAATTTCATAAATTATCTCCTTAAATTTTTTATATGTTTAAAGCGCGATTATCTGTGGCGGCTAAACAAGCTTCTTTCAAACTCTCTGAATAAGTTGGGTGCGCGTGACTTGTTCTAGCAATATCTTCTGCTGAAGCTTTATATTCCATGGCAAGCACAGCTTCTCCAATGAGATCGGCACAACGAGGCCCTATCATATGAACTCCTAAAATTTCATCCGTTTTTTTATCGGCAAGAACTTTTACAAATCCATCTGATTCATTAGATGCGCGAGCCCGTCCTGAAGCCTTAAAGGGAAAAGATCCCGTTTTATATTCTCTTCCAGTTAATTTTAATTGTTCCTCTGTTTGTCCAACAGCAGCTACTTCCGGCCAGGTGTAAACAACTCCAGGAATAAGATTGTAGTCAATATGAGGGCGTTGCCCGGCCATATATTCAGCAACCATTACACCTTCTTCTTCTGCTTTATGAGCAAGCATGGCGCCTTTGACGACGTCACCAATGGCATAGATGTGAGCGATATTTGTTTGTAAATGGGCATCGGTGTGAACTCGTCCACGGTCATCTAATTTCACACCGGCGACTTCAAGGTTTAAACCTTCAGTATAAGGACGTCTTCCAACTGCCACTAAACAATAGTCTCCAGTCAGTTCAATTATTTTATCGGATTTTTTATCTTTTGCTTTTACGGTTACTTTTTTGCCATCAGATTTTACTTCTGTTACACCGTGGCCCATAAAAAATTCTATACCATCTTTTTTTAATATTTTATGAAGATTTTTTCCAAGTTCGCTATCCATTGAAGCAATAATTGAATCGGCAAATTCAACGACTGAAACTTCTGTACCCAATCTTTTAAAAACAGAAGATAACTCAAGGCCGATTACGCCTCCTCCAATAACAATAAGTTTTTTGGGAAGTTCTTTTAAAATTAAGGCTTCAGTAGAAGTAATAATTCTTTCTTTATCAATAACAACTCCAGGTAAGCTCGAAGGCTTTGATCCTGTTGCAATAACAATTTTTTTACCTTTAATTTCTTGAGTCTCTTTTTCGCCTTTAATCATAACGGTATTGGCATCTTTAAAAGATCCAAGCCCAATATAAACATCAATTTTATTTTTTTTCATTAAAAAACTAACACCACCACAAACGTCGGCTACAACTTTTTTTACTCTATCGTTCATTTTTGTAAAATCAAGTTTAACTTCAGAGGTAGTGATACCATGATCTCCAAATGAATGAGTGAGTTCGTGGTATTTCTCCGAAGAATCAAGCCATGCTTTTGAGGGAATACATCCAACATTTAAACATGTCCCACCGAGTGTTTTATATTTTTCAATGATTGCGACTTTCATTCCCAATTGGGCACATCTAATGGCACAAATATATCCACCGGGACCAGATCCAATTACAACTACATCGTATTCCTTCATTCTCTAAACTCCCGAATATCTTTATTAATTATTTTTAAAAAATTCCATTTCGCGCTTTCGCTTGAATAAAAGAAAAAAAGAAAACAGCATTGGGGTCATTGGCTACGACACTCATTTCCGCTTTCATTCCATCAACTGTTTCTTGATCTACATATTCGGCCTTCACTAATTGCTCACTGGCACTCATAAGTAGCTCACTCCAAAATTCAATAATTTCTTTTCTTTTTTGAGGATGGCGATTGTCTAGAAACCAGGTTTTTACTTCTGTTTCAATATTTTGATATCCATTTCTCATTAGAAGATTACCAAGTTTAGCCCCCATAAAAGGATCGCCTTTTTGGTCGTGTTGGTAATCATTAAAGGCCATCCAGTATTTCCACACATTGGGAGAATACGGATCCAGAAAAAA
>JAURXW010000492.1 GCA_030654205.1 Bacteriovorax sp. | reverse complement strand
AGTTAAATGATAAAGCTGTAGCTGGTGTTGATTCAGATGGTGATGGCATTAGAGATGATATTCAGCGCTGGATTAATGAGACCTATTCATCTCGGCCAAAGGTAAAAATGGCGATGAGAGAAATAGCGATGGGAAAACAACTGGATCTTCTAAGTGTTGGCAATAAAGAACAGTCTGTAATCGCTGGAAAAAAAATGTTAGATAATTATCACTGCCTATATTCTATTGTTGGTCTTGATGCTGGTGCAAAGCTTGGACGAGAATTAGAATCAAAGCTATTAAATACTAAAGATCGTCTTTATTCTGATATTAAAGCAGATGCAAATTTTAGTGGTCAGGCTTATGAATCTCCAATCACTCCCGAAGGGGATAAAGCTCTCTGTGCTTTTAACCCAGACAGTCTTTAAGAGGTGCTTGTGAAGTATATAATATTTTCATTGTTATTAATTTTATCTGTTTCATCTCAATCAGCTCCAGTTTGCTCGAAGAATGGAACTACTGTTATTTATACCAATGGGGTGACAACTAAAAGGAAAGATGCCGATTTCGCAAAGGAAAAAATTAAAGCACTAGCTCTTAATTCCCAAATTGATTTAAAGCCTGAAAAGGTAAAATATGTTCTCGCCTACAACTACGAAGAAAGTGTCGCTAAAGACTTTCTAGAAGCAGCAGTGCAAAGAATCCCAGGTATATATCTAACCAAAATCGGAGTGACTAATCCTTACGCCGCCTTTTCAAGTTTTTATTTTGGAGTAGGCCTTGCGCTAATGCCTTTTCAAACTTATTTGACATTAATGGAAAGCCTGTCTGACGATTTTACACAATCGTTAAATAATTATTTGGTTACTCAGAAAAATAACCCTATTTATATTCAAACCGTTAACGAAATTAAACAACATTATACAGATGCGTTTGTCAGAGGAGAAAGAGTTTTCGCGATCTCGCACTCACAGGGAGGGCTCTTCATGAATGATGTTTATAATTTACTTGAAGAAAATGATAATAAAAGAAAGTTCTTTTCTGGATTTCAAATAGCTACACCATTGGCAAATGCAATGGATTCACATTTTGGGCATGCTACACATGATAAAGATAATCTTATCAACTTTGTCAGATCAACAGTAGGTGCTCTTGGTTATAATATTACAGCGCCTCCAGATTTAACAAATGGCATTAGCACTGCTCCAAATGATCAAGAACAACTAAAAGATTTCGTTATCGAATATTTTCTTAATCACGGAATCTTAACCACCTATTTATTTAACACTAAAATTAAAGAATGAGTTATTTCTGAGTTAATTAAAACTGCTCAGCTTCTCGAATCAAATTGCCCGAAAGCCGTTATCAATTACACAAAAAATAATCTTGCTTTAAGTTTTGATTCAACTGGAAATACAGATCTAACAGGACTGACTTATTCTTGGAACTTTGGTGACAATCAGGTATCGACTTTAAAAAATCCTTCACACAATTATTCAGTCTCCGGGACTTATAATGTTTCCTTAACGGTGACTGATTCTTTTGGGGCCAGTTCCGAAGCGACAGCAAGTGTAGTCCTTGCTGGTGATACAGCGATATACACATTCTGCAACTCTGGACAACAAGATAGGACTGGAACTAGTTTGGAGATGGACTTCACTGTTGATGGTAAAATTAGCTTCTCTTTACATCATGATGCTAGAGATCCATTTTCAAATCAGCCTAATCTATGTGAATGTAAACAACTGGAACCTTCTAAAAAAACAAATTTTGTGAACGTAACAATTAATGGACAATGGCCGAGATATATCTACTTTAGTTATCAATCTAATATTGATGGTAAATATCCACTCTTGTATGGAGCTGTTGGGACAGAACCATATCTTGTTATCAATCCAGGCAATCTCTATCATCAATACAATTGCAGCCAACTTAAATTTAAATAGCTTTTAATAAATTTCGCAGTTCATGTGGTTTTGCTTGCGAGGTAATAATTGACGAGCCTTTTTGGTAGCAGTCATCAATAATTGAAGAAGAAATATTGCTTCTTCAAGAGTAAATTTTCTAGGCCCGATATCATCTAAAATTAGTGCCGCAAAAGAGGCCGATTTTGAGTGATTTTTTCCAGATTGCTAACGGCGCCAATGCCTTCCTCTGGATCGAGGCGACTTCTTGTTTGAACTGTTGTGGGATAACTAAAATACTTATTGCCGTGGCATAAATTAAAGCAACATTCAAAGCAGAAGACATTTTGATTCCACTGACTTTTGCATTATTCATTTCATCTGAAAACTTAGAATTTATATTAGTAAGATATTTGAAATCTCACCAGCTGAAATAATTATACCCAAATCGGCCAAATAAAATCGTCAAATCACCCTCAATTTATTGAGCATGCCCATAATATTTGCCACTCAAAAAGTGAGCTTAAAGCGTGGTTAAATAATTTAATTCTTGAGCTTTCTATTTTTAGGGAGTTTTGATCTTTCTAATACATTGTTTAAACTAGATTTCTGTCTTTATTCGTAAAAATTATAAATATTTATATTTTATTTAGGGAGTTAAGAGCAATTTATTCGATATGTGAATTCCAGACTTTAGATTAAAATTAGTAAAAAGCTATTTTAATGAACTTTGGAGATCGAATCATGAAAATATTAGGCTGCTTTATTTCTTTGATACTCCTGAGTTCCTGCATCGGCTATAACCAAAAAGATGGCCCTAAGAAGTCCAATAAAACAAATGCCGCTAGCGAAGCTTCATCTCCTAGCACCCAGGCCCTAGCACTAAGTGCAGCCGTTTCAAACTCTATAATTGCGGAAAAAGATTTACTCTTAAAATCTTCAAATGCCAGTGCTGAAAATAAATATGCTGTTACGACAATATCTAGTGAAACACTGGCCCAAACTGCCGCCAAAGGTGAAGAGCTGCTTTCCCAAAGTAAATCCATCATTGACTGCACTTTAACTTTGGCCGTCGATTCATGCATACAATAAAACTAGGTGATAAAATGATAATCAATAATA
>JAURXW010000491.1 GCA_030654205.1 Bacteriovorax sp. | reverse complement strand
ATCTATCGTTCCAGAAAAAAAATTAGAAATTACTCCACCCGACATGTTTGGTTCAACCATCCCAAGGGGATAACCGATCGCCAAAATCTCTTCACCTCGTCTAATATTTTCAGAATTAGCAAATTCTAAATGAGGTAGTTTCTTTAATTTTGAAATTTTTTTAAAACGAACAAGTTCTTCTTTGGAAAATTTTAAAAGTGCAACGTCTGGTTCAAGTGATTCAACCAAACCCACGACTACGACTTTAAAAGGTTCATCACTAGTTAACATTGAACGAATTTCGATGTGGACTGCATTTTTTGCGACATGCCCGTTAGTTAAAATATAGCCTTCCTCTGAATCAATTTTAATAAAAAAACCGGCCCCAACCCAATCCTCATGAACAGTTGTTCGAGGATCCAACAGGGCCCGAGGATTATTATCTAGAATGCCACGAACATGAATTCGAACAACTGCATTCATTGCGTTTAGGAATTTTAAATCTTTTAGCTTATTTGAATTTATTTTTTTCATAAGTCATATCCAAACTGACATTTCTTAGAATGAAAGAACAATACTGAATTATTATGAATTATTAATACGAATTAAAGTTCGGTTGCATGAGTATAATTACAAACAAATGCTCAGTGAAGCGATGGGTTAATTTTTTATCAACCAAAGTTGAATCTGCACAACTACCCTTTCATAAATCTCCTAGTTCCCAAAAATATTCTTTGAAAGATATACTATTAATTTCACCAATTATTTTTTTACTTACCTGATAAATCCAAGTGAATTAATTCCTATTGAGATAGGAAGAGGATTTTCTGCATTTTTAAAATTAACAATTTCAGTCGAATTTTTCTTTAATGAATAAGCTGAAATTTTTTCAATTGAAAAATTGGCAAATGTTTGCAGCGAGCAAAAAACCAGGCACAGGAAAAACATTTCAATTATTTTGAATACTTATAGCAAAATATCCAGAAGAACAAAAGAAGTTCTATGTCTTTATAGTACTCATTTTGGTGAAAAAACGCTAAAGTAACCCAGATAATTAGTATAACCTATGGGGCACTTATGAAGTTACTAACACTTATTCTATCTTTAATGATTTATAATCTTTCATTTGCAGCTGAGCATGAAGGAGGAATACATACACCAAATTACTGTTCAATCAAAAATACGCAATCGTGTGCCCACTTAAAATTTGACACTTTTCCTACCAGCTCCGAGGAAAGTAAATTTGTCCTTCATATTTTTTCTGCCAATGGAAAAGAAATACAAAATTTAAAAGCAAAACTATGGATGGATATGGGAGACGGAGAAGGACACAGCTCTGCACCTGTTGAAATAACATCGATGGACGAACTTAATCATTTTTATATTCAAAATGCATGGTTCGTGATGAAAGGCGCATGGCAAGTACAAGTCAGTTTTATAGATGGTGCTATTGAGCAAAATATTAATATTCCTCTCGATATCTTGAAATAAGGAACGCCCATGAGTCACTTTAATCAAATGGCCAACACTTGGGATACTCCCGAAAAAATAAAACTGAGTGCAAGTTATGCTGAAAAAATAAAGACTTACTTGCCTAAGCAGGAATCGCTTAAAATTTTAGAATTTGGATGTGGCACAGGCCTTTTGGGATCCAATTTTATTTATGAGAAAAACCAATTAACAGGAATCGATACCTCAAAAGGAATGTTAGAAATTTTTGAACAAAAATTTTCTAACCAAAAAAATGTTCATTCAATTTTGTTAAATCTTGAGGAACAGGATATTAATGAAAATAATTTCGATCTTATCATTTCGGCAATGGCCTTTCATCACTTAATAGATCCGGCCAAGATGATCTTAAAATTAAAGAAACTGCTTTCTCCAAATGGCATTATTGCTATTATTGACCTCGATCAAGAGGACGGAAGTTTCCATCCCGATCCAAAAAATATGGGTGTTCACCATTTTGGTTTTTCAGAAGAAGTAACAAACTCGTGGGCAATAAAAGGAAATTTTCCAAAACACACGAGAGAAATTATTAACATAATGAATAAAGATAAAAATAATTACCCTGTCTTTTTAGCCATTTTTTCAAATTGATAAAGCTATTTTAATTTTTCAAGATCAATATTTAGTTCTTCAGAAATTCTTTTCATCATTTTTAAAGGCACATTACGCAAGCCTCTTTTAACATTAGATAGAAATTGACCATTTTTGTAACCCAGAATTAAAGTAAGTTCTGCCTGTGATAAATCTTTGAGATGGCTAGCTCTTTTTAAACGAATAAGCGTTGCAATGTTTATTATCAAGACACGTTTCGATTTCTATATTTTGATTTTTTATTCTTGGGTATAAGAAGGACATAAGTAATTTTGACTTTCCCTTGGGCAAATTAGCTCCATCCTTAAAATTAGATCAGTTATTTTTTAAAATGCTTCTTCCATAAAGCGGCCATAAATCTTAAGTTTTGATTCCTAATCCAGTTTGCCTAACTCGAGATTAATTAGAAAATGCTTGTAGCATCTTTACAATTTGTCCTGTTTTCTCAAAATTTTTTTCGGACTTCACGCCATCCTTAAGCATTATTTCCAGTTCATTTAAGGCCGAATTGAGCATTGCAAATGAAATGCTTGAAGATAAAGCTAGAAACGTAATTACCAATAATGTTTTCATAAATACTCCTGTTTGTTAGTCGTTGGAGCAGATTTTGAAGTGATTTCCACATTTAATATTCGCAAAGGACTCCTTACAAAAAGAGTTTTTCACCTTCACCAATCCAGGCATGCTAATATATATTTATCTCTTCTCTAGGATTACCATGAATCTTTTAAAAATTATTTTATGCACTCTTGCTTTATCTTCTTCTTTGACTCTGGCAAGTACTTCACCAGAATGCTTAAAGCAT
>JAURXW010000488.1 GCA_030654205.1 Bacteriovorax sp. | reverse complement strand
ACAACTCCCAAACTTTTTTGCTTTTCAGTTTGAATTAAAATCTCCTCATTCCGAGCACAAAAAGAAATTTCTCTTTGTCTACCAAAAAATCTGGTAGTGGCTTCATGGCTATATGTCCCCGCCGGACCTAACGTATAAATCTTATCTTGCTCTGACATTTTTGACTCCTCCTGTCTAATTAGTTTATTTGCTTACTTTTTTTATTCAATTGTAATGTTCAACTTGTTATTATAGTAATATAATCAAAATAATGCAATAGCTAATGGATTAATGACAATTTTAGGAATTTTAAAGGGGCAAAGAATTTCTTCTTCACCCCTTGAGATTTTTTTGGCTGAGTTCAATCAGCCTTGATTAATAACGTTTATTTTTTCTTCTCTTTGGAAAAATTTTGAACAAATGTCTTGCGTTCCTCATCGTAACAACTGAGGCATTCTGTTCAAAAAAAATCCATTTCAAATCTTCCTCATTCTTTATTTCAAACATATCGACTCTCCTTAGTGCAAGTTTGCTCGAGAAATAATTAATTCAATTTCATCATTATTCAACGAAACATGAATCTTTCTCCATCGTTTTTTAAATGATACCAGATACTCATCCTTTTCTTCGTTGACAACATCAATATCCACGCCGTTGATTTTTTCCATCTCCATGTAAAAATCATCGTAACCGACATTTGCACACGCAATTTTTACTTTCTGCTCTTCCTTTACGGCGAGCAACGCAAGTAATGTTGACTCAAGGCATTCCTGAGACTCAAGCGAAATGGTTGCCTTAAAGCTTTTTTCTTGGATAATATGTCCGTCAACTTTTCTTTGATTCATAGTCTTGCTCCTTTTCATTCATTGATTATTCTTAGTGCTTCTTCAATGGAAGCATTGTTGTGAACAATTGCCGAAATGGCTTTGATCATTTTTCCAAACACCTTAAGGCATCCTCAACGCCAAGATTTTCATGTACAATAGCATACATTGCTTTAACAATTAAAACAGGATCTTCGTGTTGGAATATATTTCTTCCAATTGATAATCCAGCCGCTCCAGCTTTCATTGCGCCATATACAACTTCCAGTAATTCCCGGTCGGTTTCCATTTTTTCACCACCAGCAATCACTACGGGAATTTCACATCCCTCAACAACTTCCTGGAAAGTTTCAATGGAACCAGTATAGGGAACTTTTACTATGTCTGCTCCCAACTCATAACCAATCCTGGCGGCATGTTTAACAAACTCTACATCGTACGGATTTTTAATTTTTTCTCCACGAGGATAAATCATTGCCATAAGTGGCTTCCCCCACTCGTTGGCTTTTCTCGTGACCTCTCCAAGGTCTCTTAGCATTTTAGACTCTCCACCGTTTCCGATATTAACCTGAATTGAAACAGCATCAGCGCCAAGCATCAATGCCTCCTCAACAGTACATACGAGAGTTTTATAGTTCGGATCGTGCGACAGTCCAGTAGATGCGGATAGATGTATAAACAATCCCACATCTTTTCCGCCGTTTCTATAGCCTTGTTTAACTACACCTTTTTGGACTACGACTGCGTTTGCCCCTCCTTGAGCAACTCTATCAACAGCTTCTTTCATTTTTGTTAAACCTGGAATAGGCCCCATAGAAACCCCATGATCCATAGGAGCTATAATTGTTTTTCCAGTAACTCGATTAAAAATTCTTTGCATTCTGATTGCTTTTCCGATTTCAGACATTTTGTTACTCCTTTTTTAAGTTGTCCAATTAAAAATATTATTTTTGTCACTTTACATGAAGTAATCTCTTAATAGCCGATTCAAATAAACGTTATTATTTATTACTCCCAGAATATTTACCTAGTTTTTTAGATAAACAATCTGGAAGTAATAAATTTTTGTAAAGAACCAATTAACTAAAATAAAAATTGACCTCCGCTTTGCGAAGGTCAATTTTCTATGTTGCTAGTAATTTTCTTTAAACCGTTTTAGCACCACAAAAAGTTGCTCTCCGCTGGAGACCAAAGTAAAAGCTAAAAAAGAAATATAGGTTGTTTTTGTGGATACTTTTATTCATATATTTTTATTAAGCTAAATATAGCATATTTAGCGAAAAAGTCAATAGCGGGCACTAAATTATGACAAATATTGGCTAAAATTAAATACTTTTGACGGCATTCTGAATTTATTATATAGTATAAATATGGAAATTACCTTAGAACAATACAACACTTTGGCAACCAAAGAAGATCTTAAAAAATTAGCAAACAAAGCTGATTTTAATAAATGTTTTGATGAAGTTTTTGCCAAATTAAATATAATTATAAAAAAACTCGATAAGATTGAGAGAAGTTTTGTGATCAAAGAAAAACAAGTACTTGACTTTTCACAAAAATAATATATACTAGTAATTAAGAATCTTAACAACTACAAAATCCATAACTAGTTCCTCTGTTTTATTACAGGGGGTTGGGACTGGTTAATCTATTCAATAATTAGATAGGATGATTTCTGCGTTAGTGGAAATCCGGGGTCGCTCTCCTCGTAATCAAAAGAAGCTGATGTCTCCGCTTAGCGGATAAGAGTCAGTAAAGTGGTTTAAATTCGTTTTCTGACGGATTTTTTTAATTTTTACACAGTAAAAATTAACCCGCCTTGGGTGGGTAAATCTCCGTTTGAAAATTTTTTAAACAATAAAAGGTGGCACCGCGGTGACCGTAAGAGCCTCGTCCTTTTATCTAATACTTTTGTATTGGATAAAAAGATGGGGGCTTTTTGTTTTAATTACGAATTAAAAATTAAGAATTACAAATATAATATTCAAAATTAATTCTATGAAAAAATATACAATAAAAAATAAATGCACAGAAAGTTGGCGAATATAAATTCTCTCTATCTTTTTGTCATCTCGAACCGCCCGGGGCGGTGAGAGATCTGTAATAGATAAATCTATAAAATTAACAATTAATTAAAATTATAACGTATTATAGATTTCTCCTTTCGCTACCCGCCTATCAGCAGGCACGCACTCGAAATGTCAAAGAAAAGAACTAAATAAATATTAATTAATCAAAATAATTTTAACTTTATAAACTTTCAACTAAATAATATGAAAAACTTAAAACAATTACCAAACAAACAAGGATACTTCGGTGAATACGGTGGTCAAATTATTCCCCCCGTGTTGCAACCGGCATTCGCGGAAATAGAAAAAGCTTATGCGGAAATTAAAATTGACCCGAAATTTATTTCTGAATACAATGATTTGCTCGAAAATTACGTCGGTCGACCTTCGCCACTTTATTTCGCTCGCAATTTAACAGCGAAACTGGGTGGTGCA
>JAURXW010000476.1 GCA_030654205.1 Bacteriovorax sp. | reverse complement strand
AGCATTAATTTCTTTTAAGTTAGCCTTAATTGTCTTTTCTCGAGTATCTGGTGATTCTGAAATTAAACAAAGTGCCGCATTATTTATCCGACAAGATGAATCACTCTCCATGCAATAGGCAGTGAAGGCATTAACTACAGATTTACCTAATTCATTTGAATATAAATCAATAAATTTTTCATGATCAACAGTTATAATTTTTTTATCTTTTATATCTTGAGGGGTACTATTGAGAGCTTCATTGAGTTTTTTTGTAAAAAATGAAGTTAGGGCCTTAACTCCAGGATCGTTTTTGTAATCAGTTTCTACGTTTAGTGTTCGGTCAGTTAGGTTTGTTATTTTTTCTGGATTACCTGTATTTTCTTTAAGATCCCGAGCACTTTCTTCTTGGGCAAAGGCCTTGGTAACTGCAGCTTTTTGAGAATCTGTTAAACGTGAAATACTACCGCCGTTTCCATTCCATAAACAATCAGGAACCTTATCTAAGTCCTGTGGAAAAGCGGCCTGACAAGCTTTATACTGACCTGCCACTTCTGGCAGCGTAATTAATTTCTTCAGCGTACTATCTTCTTTAATAACAATCCCACCATAAACTTCCTTAGGTGCAACAGCTTTTTTGACCTCGGCCGAAAAGGCCTGGGTGAAAATGGGGAGAGTTAATAGTAGTAGTAAAGTTGGTTTCATCATCTTTTCCAATATTGTACCAAACATGTCGGTTAAACTTGAAAAAAACTATAATTGTTAAAGAAATGGCAAAAAGTATGCCTCAGATTTGAGGCGATTAGAGCTAAGCTTTACCTTTGTTTTCATCTTTGCTCTTATTCATAAACCCCAACCCAAAAACTGGACTGTCAGCAAGTTTTTGTCTTCTCTTATTGTACTCTTCCGTCGTTTTCACCGAAGCGTGACCCACGTCGCGAGAAATTTTATAAAGATCAATTCCGCTCTCCAAAGCTGAACCAATATAACTGGCCCTGGCCGAATGGGGAGAAATTCTTTGGTCAATGCCGGCCTTGGTGCACCAGCTTTTTATAATATAGTCGATGGACTTAGGATTGAGAGGCTTAATGATATGGGCCGGATCCAGCGGATTTTTTGAAGGTCTAAAAATCCAGTCTTCTTGATGAAGTGGCTCGCCCGAGCTTTTTAAATAATCAAGATATTCATTAATTACTTCCGCACATTTTGGATGAATTACTTTAATAAGCTGCTTGCCGCCCTTTGCGCGTACTTCAATAATATGAAGGCCATCTTTTACTAAAAAATTTTTAAGCCTTAAATTAATTAATTCTGCCTTCCTAATACCAGTTGTAAAAAGAGTGTAGACAACAGCGCGATGAAGAAGACCGGCACCAGAAAGTCTATCAACTAACTCAAGTAAGTTTCGAATTTGCTCATCACTAGCATCATTGGTTGGTTTTCTGACGTCTTGGCGAGGACGTTTGATAGAAGTGCTTGGATTAAATGGAACAATATTTTTTTCGACCAAGAAATCAAAAAAACTTGAATTAGCGGCCATCTTTCTATTAATGCTCTTGGGCGCAAGATCCGAATCAGTAAGCCAGTTCCGAAATGCAACGAAATGAATTTTTTTGACCTCTTCGTAATTGGTAACGTAAGAGAAGTTATCAGCGATGAATTCAAAAAATTGTTTGATATCTATGCGATACGATTTACGAGTATGAGGCGATTCAAAGTTATAGAAAAACTCGTATTGTAATTCAGCGCTAAAAGCATTTCGCGTTTGAAAGCTTTGGATATCGTTATTTGTTTTTTTTATTGGAGAGTTCATCGTTATTAAATTCTACCAAAGGTCTCAATTAAAAAAAGAGGCAAATAAGGATAGGGGAGCACTTTAGAATGGAAAGTAATTCAATTAGGATGGTGTTTCTTTTAAACATAGATGAAGAGGCGAGAGCTCTTGCCAATATTTTAAGAGGACTTCAAAATAATTTAGAAATTGTTATCGCTAAAAATATGGATCAATTTGCTCTAATTATTTCCACCGAACAAGTTGATTGCTTTATTCTTGATTGGAATTATAAAGATTACGCAATTGTTGATTTGGCAGATAAAATTAGAAAAAGTGAACGCTATCACCAGACACCGATTGCTTTTGTTATTAACCCTGAAGATGCAAATATTTCATTGCAATATTCATCCCTCAAAGTTGACATGTTAATTTCTAGACCACTAAATTCTGAAGATTTAAAAAATCAGCTTATAAATCCGTTAAATAAAAAACTAGGTCATATAATTCCAGAACATTTTGAAGTTTTAATTCTCGATGATAATCCGGACGTTCTAGAAATTCATTCTGATTATCTTAAACAATTAAAACACACCAAATTTCAAACTTGTGACAGTGTTTCAAATGCCAAAAAATTAGTCATGGAAAAAGATTTTGATTTAATGCTCTTAGATTGGAATTTGGGCGATGGAACCTGCATTGATTTGATCGATTTTATGCGCTCAAAAAAAGAAAAAATTCGTCTTAATGAAGCCTTGATTGTCGTGATTACCGGCCGTGATGATGTGGAAGATATTATGACTTTGCTTAGATATAATGTGAAAGATTATATTATCAAGCCATTTGAATACCTAGAGTTTGAAGATAAATTAATTTATGCTTTAGAAAAGCACACTAAGTTTTTGAAACAAGGAAATTTTTGATCGCCTGGTAATTTTTACATTTTCTTTCTCCTTTGATTTCTTTTTTTACCAATATGATATATCAACTTTACTACTAACAAAGTACGGAGAAATCATATGAACAAAATCAAATTAATTACAACATTCGCGTTTTTGCTTTTAAGCCTTCAAGTCTTTGCTGAAGACGCTCAATATCAAATGCATGCCGATTCACTTTTAAATCAGTTTAACCTGAATTTAGGAAGCAATCAGCAAATAATTATTAATGGAAATGAAGCTCAATCTAATAGGCCATGTTCAATTACTGTTTATAATATAACAAAAATGGATCCCGCACATTTAGAAGTCTCAAAGATGACTCAAATGATTGAAGTTGACCTTAAAACAAATAATAATATTTTAAAATTTATCTTCAGTAGATTTTCTGAAGTTACCAATTTTTCTAATTCAGCTGATTTTAAAATTTCTCAAAAAACTTATTTCACTGCGGCCAGTGGATTATCAGTTCAATCATTAGAAATTGTGAATAATTCAATATCGATTACAATAAAT
>JAURXW010000443.1 GCA_030654205.1 Bacteriovorax sp. | reverse complement strand
TCAAGAAACGGGTGGAATGTTTCCAGAGCTAGTGACTCGCCCAGATTTAAAAGTATTACTTCCGCCAATTGGAAGTACCACTGTTTATATTTTTGGAAATCCAGATGATTTATCAAATCCAGAAGTTGAGCTTACTTGCCGGGTTCATGATGAATGTAACGGATCAGATGTTTTTGGTTCAGATATTTGTACATGTAGACCATATTTAATTTACGGAATAGAAGATGCCGCTCGCACAGCTCAAAGAGGTGGGGTTGGTATTATTGCCTATTATCGTAAGGAAGGAAGAGCACTTGGAGAGGTTACAAAATTTTTAGTTTATAATGCTCGTAAAAGACAAGTTGGTGGAGACTCTGCTGCAACTTATTTCCGACGTACAGAATGTGTTGCCGGGGTTGAAGATGCAAGATTTCAAGAATTAATGCCGGATATATTACAATTTTTTGGAATAAAAAAAATTCACAATCTTCATTCAATGAGCAACATGAAATACAATGCAATTATCAAAAGTGGCATTGAAGTTATTAATAGAATTCAAATTCCTCCAGAATTAATTCCGGAAGACGCACAAGTTGAAATTGAAGCTAAAAAAGCAGCGGGCTATTTCACCCCAGGTGAAATTAAAAGTGGGGAAGACCTTAAAAAAGTTAAAGGGAGACCGATAGATGAGTAATATAAATAATTATACAGAAAAAGATTTAGATTTTTTACTATCACCCATGGCCATAAGACAAAGTGCTGAAGCTATTTTTGAGTTAACTAAAAACGGCAAGACTCATTTTACATATCATCCTGAAAAATTTGATGAGGTCGTTGACTATGTTATTGATGTTATCAAAGAAAAATATCCTACATTGGATATTCCTTTTCATTCGCGCTGGGGACATTTTCGCGCGGCCGGTATAAATAGAGTTCATGAAATATTGGAGCCCAAGATTTCGGGCCTAGACTTAATGGAGCAAGCTAGAACAAAACTTGATTTAGTAATAACTTCAGTTTTGTTAGATGCAGGAGCTGGTGCCGAATGGAAGTTTCATGAAAAAACTAGCGGAAAAGTTATTACCCGCTCAGAAGGTTTAGGGGTCGCAAGTTTCTATTTATTTATGGATGGTAGTTTGTCAGATAATGGAAAACTTCAAGCAACTGCTGGCGGGTTACAAAAACTATCAAAAGAAAAATTGAGTGAAACTTTTCAAGTAAGTCCAGCAAATCCACTTATTGGTGTGGATGGACGTTTATCTCTTTTAAAAAATTTAGGTCTAACAATTGAAGCTAAAAAAGAAATTTTCCCAGGTGGTCGTCCTGGAAGTATTGTTGATTATTTAAATACTCGCTACGGTAAAACATTTACAGGTGCTCAACTTCTTCGTGCTGTCCTCGATGGTCTAGGTGAAATATGGCCAGGAAGGGTAAAGGTTGCAGGTGTTAATCTTGGAGATATTTGGAATTACGAAAAAGTTCCAGGTGCACTGGCCGTATTTCATAAGCTGTCTCAATGGATGACATACTCACTTTGTGAGCCTTTGCAAGAAGCAGGTTTTATCATAACTGGAGTTGAAAAACTTACAGGCCTTGCTGAATACAGAAATGGTGGATTATTATTAGATCGTGAACTTATAACGTTGACTGATAAAAATTTAGCCAAACTTAGTCATCGCCCTGATTCAGAACTAATTATTGAATGGCGTGGATTAACAATTGCTTTATTGGATCGTATTGGCGATGCCGTTCAAAAAAAATTAAACAAGTCACCAAGTGATTTTCCCTTGGCAAAAGTCTTAGAAGGTGGAACCTGGTGGGCAGGAAGAAAAGCGGCAAGTGCCCTTCGAGCCGATTGTTCACCTCCTCTAAAAATTGAGAGTGATGGGACAGTTTTTTAAATAATAATTAGGGATTAGGAATAAATATGAAAAATGTAACTGTAATTAATCATCCATTAATGAAACACAAACTTGGTTATCTTCGTGACAAGACAACAAACTCTTATGAATTTAGAGAAATCGTAAAAGAAATTTCAAAAATTTTGGCTTACGAAGCAATGAAAAGTTGGGAACAATTAGAAACAGTTTCTATTGAAACTCCAATTGCCAAAACAAAAACAGAGAGAATTGTTAATCCTCCTGTTGTTGTTTCAATTATGCGTGCTGGAAATGGAATGCTAGATGCAGTTTTATCAATGATACCAATTTCCAGTGCCGGCTATATTGGTATTTATCGAGATAAATTTATCAAAAATACGGTTGAATATTATTTTAAGATGCCCGAGAACATTAAAGGGAAAGAAGTTTTATTATGTGATCCTTTAATTGCAACGGCAGATACTATCGTGGCAGCAATTGATCGATTAAAACAATATGAGGTTGGAAAAATAAAAGTTCTTTGTATTTTGGCGAGCAAATATGGACTTGAAAAAGTATTACATTTTCATCCAGATGTCGAAATCTACACCGTAAATATTGAGCAAGAAATTAATGATGTTGGTTACCTCGTCCCAGGATTGGGAGATGCTGGCGACCGCTTATACCAAACGAAGTAATTATGACAAAACCGTATATTATTGGTGTAGCAGGCGGTAGTGGTTCTGGTAAAACATATTTCGCAAGAGAACTTCAGCAAGTTTTGGGTAATGAGGTTTGTGAAATTCTTTACCAGGACAATTATTATATTGATCAGTCACATCGATTCGATGGTGATGGTGGGGCCGTTAACTTTGATCATCCAAGTAGTTTAGATTTTGACTTAATGGCAAGTGGATTATCTCAGTTAAAATTGGGAAAAAATATTGAAGTGCCTCTTTATGATTTTGCGACTCATAAACGAATAAGCAAAACAATAACCTGTGGACCTAAAAAAATTATTCTCGTTGATGGGATTCTTATTTTGGATTCCAGCGTGGTTAGAGCTCAATTGGATGAAGCTATTTTTTTTGATACGCCTGAAGAATTGAGATATCAACGAAGACTAGATCGTGACGTTCATGAGCGCGGAAGAACCCCCGAGGGAGTGAAGAAGCAATTTGATTTTCAAGTACGCCCCATGCATGATCAGTTTGTTCAACCTTCAAAAGCTTTTGCCCAAACGATTGTAAAAGACTTAGGTGAATATAGTGATACATTAAAAATATTTATTAAACGTTTAGAACAAAAATAAAAAAGGAGTTAAGCATGACAAAAATATTAGGGATTAGTTTTTTACTTTGGAGCTCAATTAGTTTTGCAAACGTTACAGGTGACTGGACAGGATGGGGTACTTGGACATACGAAGGGGCCGGAACCAATTGTATAACGATGAAACTTAGCTTTGTTGAAACAAAAGACAAATTAAAACGTCTTGGCGGATTTTTTGACTGTCAAGTTGCTGAACAAGAAGTTGATTCGGGAGAATGGATCAAACAAGGAAATAATTTAATTCAAGATGGAATTGTTGTTGGAAATATAACTGAAAATACTATTCATATAACTGAAAAATACAGTGATACAGTTAAAATTGTCTCAGATATTGCCATTGAGGCGGGGCATTTTGATTATAGTGAAGTTTGGTATGATCGAAATGATATTGTTATTTATGAAATAGCTGGTCGCCTTTTTAAGAGACAATAATTTTTTCATGGATAATTTTATAGTTATATTTGTATGCTTGCTGGCCGGATTTTTTTGCAAAAGGCTTAAGAATTTTCCTGCCAGCAGTGGGTTTGCTCTTAATTCTTTTATTATTCATCTATCATTGCCTGCTCTAATACTGTCACAGGTTCCAAATCTTATACAAACTTTAGATTTCCATGGGAGATGGTGGCTACCAGTCTCTATGCCTTGGCTAACATTTTTATTTTCATTTTTATTTTTTGTGATCATTGGAAAAAAACTCAACTGGACTCGAGCAAAAATTGGAGCTTTAATTTTAACGGCAGGCTTAGGAAATACTTCATTTGTGGGGTTTCCAATTTTGGAAGCTTTGATTGGTCCACACGCCATTCCAATTGGAGTAATGGTCGATCAACCTGGAACCTTTTTAGTACTTTCGACATTGGGAATTATTGTAGCCTCTTTTTTTTCAGGCGTACAAGTTAGTCTGAAAGTCATTGCTAAAAAAATATTTAGTTTCCCCCCATTCATTGCTTTGATAATTTCAATTATTTGGGTTTTAACAGGCTTTAAAGGAAGTGAAGTTTTAGCACCCGCTTTTAATAAAATTGCTTCTACTTTGGTTCCGTTGGCATTATTTACAGTTGGTTTTCAATTGAGCTTTGATTTTAAAATTTTAAAAAAAAGAGCATTTGCTTTAAGTCTAGGTCTAAGTTTCAAACTTCTTTTCCTTCCCGCAATTTTTTCATATTTATATATAAAAATTTTAAATGCATATGACCTTACTGTTCAGGTGACAATAATAGAGTCGGCCATGGCCACCATGATAACTTCTGCGATTGTGGCCACTGAATTTAATTTAGACACCGAGCTGGCAAATCTTATGGTTGGAATTGGAATACCACTATCATTAATAAGTGTTCCAATTTGGAATTATTTTCTCTTTGTTCGTTAATTGATTAATTTATAATTTACCAAAAAATGAAAACTTGCACCTACAATAACAAGTAGGTGAAAAATTTCGTGATAGCCAAAAATACTTGGGAACGGATCAGGTTTTTTAGCGGCATAAACAATGGCCCCCAAAATATAAACAGCTCCGCCGGCCACTATTAACCATATATCTTTTAATGTGAATGCTACCTTAACTTCGGAAAAAAAAGGAATGATTAAGCACCCTACTGTCACATACATTGCCGAGGATAGCCACTTGGGAACATTTACCCAAAATAATGATTGCAGAATTCCAAAACTAGCTGCACACCATACGAGTTGTAGCAGTTTAACACCTGCAATTGGTGAAAGGGCCAATAAGCAAATAGGAGTTGATGTTCCAGCTATCAAAACATAAATAGCAGCATGATCCATCCTTCGCATCCAAATCCGTTGTTCTGGTTTCCAGTTGAGTCGATGATAAAGTGCACTTACTCCAAAAAGAGCAATGAGACTGAATGAATAAATAATCGTTGCAATTAATGTTCTTGTGCCATGAGCATTAAGAAGCAAAACAGAGCACGCACCCAGTGCAAAGAAAAAAGCAGCTTGATGAGAGTGCCCTCGCAGTAATGGTTTCACGGATTGTTTTGAATTATTTAAGTTTTTCATTTCATCACAATAGGACAAACTATTATTAATTTAAAGTAAAACTATTGTCAGAGTTTATTCTTAGTATTTAATTGCCCACAAGCTGCGAGAATATCGTCCCCTTTAGTTCCTCGAATAAGTGCAGGGAGATTATAACTTTTCAAAATATTTTGAAATAGTGCAACTTGAACTTGTTCTGGACGCTCATATTCTGAGCCCGGAAATGGATTAAACGGGATGAGATTTATGATTGCTTGTTTTGATTGCAACAAAGTTCCTGTTGCATGAGCGTCAACCTCAGTGTCATTATAATTTTTTATTAATAGATATTCATAGATTATATATTGTTTTCTTTTTAGAGGAATAGAATCTAAATATTTTAAAACTTCACCGAGTGGATAGCGTTGATTAATAGGTATAAGTTTATTTCTTTTTTCTTCAAAAGGAGAATGGAATGATAATGCAATATTTACACCTGGCATTTCGGCATTCCATCTCATTAAGCCTGGCAAGTAACCTGCGGTCGAAACAGTAATTTTTTGAATTCCAATGCTTGTTCCATGTTGATCAAGAAAAATTTCACAAGCAGTTTTTACGGCATCGAAATTATGCAAGGGTTCACCTTGGCCCATAAAGACAATATTTTTAAGTTGCTGATCATTCGGACGATTTTCTTTTAGCCAGCGATCAGCGATAATAAATTGGCCGATAATTTCTTCTGTTTTCAGATGTCTTTTTAATCCCTGAGTTCCTGTAAAACAAAAAGAACATTTCATTGCGCATCCGACTTGAGTCGAGAGGCAAATGGTGTATTTATTTTGAAAAGCGATAAGGACTGTCTCTACTTTTTCCCCATCTTCCAGCTCGATTAGAAATTTTACCGTTTGATCCTCAGCTTGGTGAGTTTCAACAATTTTCGGCAGAATAAAAGACAAATTATCACGGATAAATGCTTGAGTAGAATGTGCAAGATTGTGGGTGCACTCATCGATCTTTTTTTGCTTATAATGCCAATTATAAAGCAAAGTTGCACCAGAAGAAGCTAAGTTATTTTCATTTAAAAGGTTTGCAAGACCCTCAAAGCTGTATTGGTAGAAAGAAGTTTTCATTATATTCAAAATATCATTATCATATCAATATGAAAAAAAAATTTTTGCTTCTTTTGCCACTAATACTATTAGCGACTTTTATTAGCTGCTCTAAGCAAATTGAAAAGCCTAAAATATCAATTAGTCAGTACAATGTTCAGGCCGTAACTTCAAAAGGACTTGTTGAAAAAATTCTTAACGAATCTGATTATAAAAAAATGCATGAAATTGCCCTTGCAGTCGAAAGTTCAAGAGCAGTCAATTGTATTTCTATTAGTGATGATTGCAACATCCTTGGACAAATTCTTAATAAAATTGTCCAATCGACCAACGAAGGACTTCCCAATGAAGAAAATAATATTGCTATTTATAAATTGGTGAATCAAATGAATACAGAGTTCATCAAAGGTCAGGAAATTCTAGCAGAACAGTGGAAAGCCTATATTAATGCTCATGCAAATGAGCAAGAAAATAAATAAATGTACTTTCAAGCCTTTAACCCTAAATACCTGTCTAAATTGTAGACAGCTAAATATAAAATTTCCATCTTAACACCCATGTAATTGAAAAAAATCGTCAATATGTCATTGTCTCCAAAGAATATTAAAAACTTTGGAGTTGATATGTCGTTCAAACGTAGAAGTCTTATGGCCGTCTGTACATTGGCCACTATTTCATCACTAAGCTTTACCGCAAAAGCCTCTTCAGGGGAGTCAGTATGCAGTAATCCAATACAAAGAATTTGTACTGATACTACGGCTGAGCGAAAAGTTAAAGATAAACAAATATTGAATTTGAAAAATGAAATAGCAGCGGAAGCAAATATAAATGCAGCCCCTCGAATTGAAGAAATGAAAAAACAAGTTAAGTTCTATCATGTAATCAAACGATTTTTAGGTTCGGTAAAAATTAGAAATCAAGAAATTATGAAAGCTGCTAAAAAAAGAATGGGTGGTCTAGAAGAAGTTGTCACCAATTCAGAAAATATAGGTAAAATTAAAAATTATATGTATCAATCAATTGAATCTAGTTCATTTGATTCAGCAACTAAAGCAAATTTCAAAGGGATTATTGAATCAATCGTTGTGGGAAATTTTAGTGATTTTCTTGAAAAATCGAATTTGGAAAATGATGTTATAGCTCAATTTTTTGGAAATGCATGCGGCTCAGATGGGCTTGTTGAAAATGCATTTGCAACAAATTTAGATGGTCAGCGCTACGTGCTTATTTGCCCTGGAGTTTTAATAAATGCAAGCCAAACAACTTCAGCGTCTCAAAGATTTAACAATATCTTGCAAACTATTTCCCACGAGATTGGTCACCATATCGACAATAGTAAAGTTGGCAATGAATTGTATGCACCATACTTAAACTGTTTAGCAAAAAATTATTCTAGCAGTTTTTTGAAATCAAAAAATGATGAAAAATATTGTAAAGCCAACTTGAAAGAGCCTTCTAAATGTAATGATCAAGTCGTTTTAAGTCATTCGGGAGAAATGATTGCTGACCAGTGGGGGATAAGGGCCACTGCAATTCATGCAGCCGCAGAATCGTATTCAGTTATGGATGCAGATCAAATGTTGACAGATACTTGGGGAAGATATTGCGATACACCAGGTGCAATAAGCGATGAAGGTATTCATCCTACTGGAACCTTTAGGATCGAAACATTAATGAGAAAAAATCCAAGTATCACAAGCTACCTTTCGTGTTCAAGTTCGGAAACTGATTCAAAACCAGCGTGCAGTTTTGATGGCGAAAGTTCGATATAATAATTAAATAAAAATAAAAGACCCAGCATTTTGTTGCTGGGTTTTTTATTAATAATTAATTAACAGTAATCCATACATTTTTAATTCCATTTTTTCTTACGAGCTGGTTAAATATTTGTCCATTATCGGGATGAAGCCTAACGCATCCATGGCTTGCAGGATTACCTAATTTACTCCAGTTTCCTCTAGTTGTTCCGTGAATAGCATAACCGCCTTGGATAAAGACAGCATAGGGCATATTCCCTAATCCGTTATAATCCCCATCGGGATATTTCGTAGAGGTATAGCGATCATAAATCCTTCCATCCGGATGTCTATCCATATCAGGAGTTGCATAGCCAGCGCGTCCTGTAGATGTTTTCCAGGTATAAGTCAGAGCACCATCAATATAGAGATAAAGTCTTTGAGCGTTCTTATCAATATCTGCCCAAATGCCACACGAGTTTCTATAGCATGTAGGAAAAAGTTGTTCGATTAAATCAACTTCCAAAAAAGGGGATTTGCCAGTAGTTTTCTGATAATCAGCATCTACTTCTCTTAAAAGTTTTTCTATATCTGGTGAGCGAGGATCTAGTTCATCGAAAAAGTTATCTTTAGCAGCATAAGCATTAGTGTTAAATAATGTTAGAGCAATGGATATAATCAATGCTTTCATTTTCTAATCTCCTGTTTTAGGGTTTAGCTTTTTTTAGCAATAATTATTTTTAGCATGCTTGAAAACATGCATGCAAGGGATGTTTGGTGTAAGTTTTTTTAAAAAAAAGTCAGATACATTTTTATTATAGAAATCATTCTGTAGTTATAGAGACAAAATGATAACAAATGGAAATATTAGGATAACAAGTTTTTTAAAGTCGCGGCCATAACAACTAAAGTCTGTTGGGTATATTCGAGAATGTCAGATACAGGAGTTTGAGAAGAGGCAAATCTAATTTTTAAAGTAGTGCTCGAAATTTCTACTTTAGCTATACCATTAATATTTTTCGGGAAAAATGCAAAAAGATTATCTTTATGTTCAAAAGTTCCATGGTTTTCGTCTTCTAATTCATAGAGAGCATCTTCAATAGAGTCAACATCAAGTGCGCCTTTTATTGGAAATGTAATCGTGTCAAAACCTTCCGTAAATATTTCATCAATTGACATAGGAAAATTTGCAAGGGGAACTCGAAGCTCCAATTCTCGTGTAATAGTTATTTCTGAAAAATCTGATACTGATTGATCAGCACTTATATTATATCTGAAAAACTCAGTATGAAGGGAGCCTCCATCGGGATCCTTAACAGTGTTACTATTTTTAAGTCGAAGTGGTTTTCTAGCATTGTCAAAAAGTGATTCTATTTCAATTTTCAAAACTTCCTCTTGGGCAAGTTCAATTGCAAGCTTTGAGGCAAAATTGTTTTTATCTTTTGGAATTTTGTGGCGAGCTTTATTAAATCCTTTCATGTTTTTATAGGGAATATTTTGTTCTCTTGAAAGAATATAGTTTTGAAATTGTATTTCAACATTATTTTCAAG
>JAURXW010000441.1 GCA_030654205.1 Bacteriovorax sp. | reverse complement strand
AACTGGTTTTTTTGCAACTGGCTTGGCCACTACTTTTTTATTCGCAGGCTTACCAGCTGGTTTTGCAACCGGCTTTTTTACTGATTTCGCAGGGGCTGCTTTTTTTGCAGGGACAGCTTTTTTGCTGGCCGATTTTGCAGGCTTCTTCATACCAAGATTCTCCAATAATTTTTTTATCAATTAAATACCTTCGCGTTAAATCAAGTCAAGGCGCTTCACTTCAGTTTAGAGACCTTTTAATTCATTGGCCGCAATAACAATTCGCTGAATTTCAGAAGTTCCTTCGTAAATTTCAGTTATTTTCGCGTCTCTAAAATGACGCTCGACCGGATATTCTTTACTATACCCATTACCACCTAAAACTTGAATCGCTTTAGTTGTAATGGCCATGGCCGACTCAGAAGCAAAAAGTTTTGCTTGAGCCGCCTCTTTTGAGTACGGAAGTCCATTATCTTTTAAATAACTGGCATTCATAATGAGCAATCGTGCTGCAGCAATCTTTGTCGACATATCTGCAAGCATAAATTGAATGGCCTGCAATTCAGATATTGGTTTGCCAAATTGGATACGTTGCTTTGAATAATTTTTAGCATATCTAAAGGCCGCCTCGGCAATCCCCAAAGCTTGTGCCGCAATTCCAATTCTTCCGCCATCAAGTGTTGAGAGTGCCACACCAAAACCTTTACCAACAACACCCAAAACATTGTCCTTGGGAACTTTCACTTTATCTAACCAAATTTGAGCTGTGCTCGATCCTTTGATCCCAAGCTTGTCCTCTAATTTTTGAACACTAAAGCCCGCTGATTTTGTATCAACGATAAAAGCAGTAACACCTTTATGGTCGTTAGTTTTTGTCGTTTTTGCCATAACAATGGCCACTCCAGCGTCTTTACCATTAGTAATCCAATTTTTGACACCTGAGACTTCGAAATGATCTCCCTTATCCTCGGCAAATGTTGTCAAAGCTCCAGGATCAGAGCCGGCATTTGGTTCAGATAAACAAAAACAACCAATCACTCCACCAGAAGCAAGCCCTGGTAGAAATTTTTTCTTTTGGTCCACTGTTCCAAAATTTAAAATTGGCCACATACAAAGCGAAGTATGCGCTGATATTAAAACACCAGTTGAGGCACACCCTCGTGAAATCTCTTCTACAATAATAGAGTACGAGGAATAATCCATTCCCGCTCCGCCAAATTCTTCTGGAATGTATGAACCCATAAAGCCATTTTCAACAAGTTTAGCGATAAGTGCTTCTGGAATTTTTCCATCGTGATCTATCCCGTGGGCCAATGGAGCTACCTCAGAATCAGAAAATTTAGAAACGAGGTCGCGCAGTTCTTTATATTGCGCTTCAAAAATAGATTGCATAATTATTTGCCTTTAAAGTTTGGAGTTCTTTTCTCGATAAATGCTCGAGTTCCTTCACGCATATCTTCCGAAGAGAATATCGCTGAGAATTGTCTCTTCTCTAGCTGTAAACCTTCTGTAATAGTTAAGTCAATACCTTCGTTCATAACTTTTTTGGCAATTGAAACTGCAAATGAAGAATTGCCCGTTATTGCTTTGAGAGTTTTAGCTGCCTCTTCAATCATCTGTTCTTTAGTTTCAAATATTCTGAGAATTAATCCCATTTTTAAAGCTTCTAGAGCTTTAACATTTCTTCCCGTATAAATCATTTCTTTTGCTTGATTTCTTCCAACTAATTTTGCTAAACGCTGCGTTCCGCCAAAACCAGGAATTAGACCCAATTTAACTTCCGGCTGGCCGAAAACACCATTTTCGGTTGAATAAATAAAATCGCAGGCCATTGCAATTTCACATCCACCACCCAAGGCAAACCCATTTACACAAGCGATCACAGGAACTTTAAGAGTTTCAAGCATCAAAGTCACTTGTTGACCAAGGTGACCCAAAGTATAAGCATCACTTGGATTCATATCACTCATCTCAGTGATGTCTGCTCCAGCAATAAAGGCTTTATCACCTTCTCCAGTAAGCAGAATTCCTTTCACTAAAAATAATTCATCCTTATTAATCTCACTTAATAATTCTTTAAGCTCGCTTAAAAGTTCGACGTTCAAAGCATTTAGTTTAGTTGGACGATTAATGATAATCGTTAAAAAATTTTCAGTACTCTCAACTTTTAGAGTTTGCCATTGCTTATTTATATTCATAAAAACCTCTTCCTGATTTGCGTCCCATTCTACCAGCTAAAACATATTTTTTTAAAAGTGGGCAAGGACGATATTTTGTATCTCCTAAACCTTCATGCAAAACGTTCATAATGGCCAAACAAGTATCTAGTCCAATAAAATCCGCTAGCTCAAGAGGACCCATTGGTTGATTTGTACCAAGCTTCATTGCGAGATCTAAATCTTCAACTGAAGCCACTCCTTCATAGAGAGCGTAGACAGCTTCGTTAATCATTGGCATTAAAATTCTATTGACGGCAAATCCAGGAACATCATTGGCACGTACAAATACTTTTCCCATTTTTTCAGCAACTGCTGCCACGGTGTTAAAAGATTCATCAGAGGTCTCTAGCCCTCTAATTCCCTCGACTAATTTCATTACAGGAACTGGATTCATGAAGTGCATTCCAACTACTTTAGAAGCTCGTTTGGTAACGGCCGCAATTTCTGTTATAGAAATAGAAGAAGTATTAGTCGCTAAAATGGCCCCTTCTTTGGCCACTTCATCCAACTCTTTAAAAATATCGAATTTAATAACTTTATTTTCAGTAGCCGCTTCAATTAATAAATCACAATGAGCAAGAGCGCTCATTTCGCTTACGGGTGAAATATTTTTTAAGCAATTCGCTGCAGTCAGTTGATCCCACTTTCCTTTTTCAGCCCCTTTTTCAAGCTGGCCTTTTATAAAGTCCATCCCTTTGGCGAGTCCTTCAGTTGAAACATCGAATAAACTTACTCGATAGCCTGACATTGCAGCTACTTGAGCGATTCCACGTCCCATTTGCCCTGCGCCAACAATCCCGATATTTTGGATATTTTGCATTATGCCCCTCACCTAATTAAAATTATTAATGAAAATCGTCCTAATGATACAAACAGGAGGCAAGTTTCACAAATAAAACCTTGCCAACTTTTCCAAATTAGAATAAAAAATGAATCACATTAAAATTGCTAAACGCAAAATTAGAATATCTAACGGTAGGAGTTATTGTGGCAAACCACAAATCATCAGAAAAAAGAGCAAAACAAGATATCAAGAAAAATCTTGTTAACAAAACTAACGAATCGCAAATGAAAACTGCTGTTAAAAAAGTAAGAGACGCAATTACAGCTGGTGATAAATCTGCTGCTGCTGAACTTTTTAAATCTGCACAAGCAGAGTTAAGAAAACTTGCAAAAACTGGAGTTATAAAACTTAACACAGCTGCAAGAAGAACTGCTCGTTTAGCTGCTCAACTTAACGGCCTTAAATAATTTATTAAAATCGTAAGATTTTTTTATATAAGTAAAAGCCTCCATTGATGGAGGCTTTTGTTTTTTCCATAAATTATTTTAAAGTTTCCAGTCTTAGCCGATTAACTAATAATATATCACTTGATTTCGACAAGATTTCAAGCTCTGAGAAGAACCCCAAATAATACTTCACACTATTTCGATTAAGCTTTTCGCTCATTTCCAAAACAGATTGATCATACTTTGAAAGTTTGCCTTTATTTTTTAAATCTTCAGGAAAAAGAATTTTTGTTAAATGAGTTTGCATAAAAGCCGCAAGAGTTCTCATCCAATCATAATCTAATTCTTTTTTTAAAACTTCTTCAAAAAATGCTTTTGGGGATCGGTGAAATATATCGATTAAATTAAAAAAATCCCAACGTTCTTTAACGACCAAGCTTTCTAATATTTTGATGTCAACGGGTCCATCAGGAAAATTCATTTTTACAGTATCGATAAACCAAAAAAAAGATTCAAAATTATGTTCTAAATTTTCAAGTGCAAAACGAGAGACAGTACCATCCAAATTAATATTGCGAGCTTTTTGACAAAATTGCCAAAGTTTAGCTCCTTCCCAGAATCGTGGAAGCTCAAGTTCAAAGGCCTGCACCTTTTTATTTTTTACAAATTCATTATGCTGCTTACTGGATTTAGTAAAAAATAAAACTAATAAATAAGCGGCCCAATCGATTTCTGTCTCTAGCAAAAAATCAAGAATACCAGTAGGTATATTTTCAGCGTTTATAATCAGAATTGGATCATTTTGACTAAAAAAAGATAAATTAACAAAATGCTCTTCGATAAAATCACGAGATATTTCGCTTCCAGTATAAAGCGAGAATCTCAGTTCAGCTTTAGGCAAGCGCTCTAGCATAACTCTTTCTAAGTAAGGTTCATCAATTAAAAAAGAATGTATTCCTAATTGCAATGGATCAATTGTTTTTGGGTATTTTTGAATGAAATCCCAAGGAAGTATTTTAGAAAGCATTTAAAACAACTTGTTTAAAAGTTTGGGCCGCTTGATAGCAAGTATCTTGTAAACTTTTATCAAAAATGCCTTTATTTTTTACAAAATTAACTTCTCCCGACATTGAACTCGTAGCACTAGTAGGACTGGCAACACGTGCAAAGTTTCCCGACAAATCAATGGAATCTTCTAAAACAATTTTTGGATGAACTTTGACCATGGCACCAAGATCGCTAGTTAATAACGCTAACTCTGAAGCCGATGGTCGTCTAATAAGAATAACTCGCAATGAAAAATTATAGGTAGTTTGAATAGGGTAATAAAAAGGGCTGCGGCTTCCAATTGAAGTAGCAATTTCTTTTTCTGTAAAGAGACTTTGGGTTGTAGTTACAACTTCGTTATAATGGTCTTTAGATTCCAAAATTCCAATTAGTACTGCGTCCGCATTTTCATTGTCACCACTGACAACCTTTAATCCGCTGTAATCGTTAAGTGCCAAAATAATTTCGCGAGTCATTGGCGCAGCAAGTTGTGGCAAAACTGAGCGATTAATAAACATGGGAACTGAAATGGTCTTAATATCATAACCTATCAAAGGATTATTATTTGTATTAAAATGATATCCTGAGCAATTACTCAATAAAATAAGAGCTAGGAGAGGAATGGAATGATAAAAAAATCGCACTTTCATTCCCCCAATGCTACCCTAAAAACAATAAGCCTTAAAACATTTTTTAGTGAATAATCTAGCAGAATATTATGCTTAAAAAACTCTCGCAATTTATCGATTCACCGTACTCCAGTCAGCAAACTTATAAAAAAGATAAGAAAAGTTTAAATGAAAGTTTTGATTTTTTAGCCTTGATTCGAGCTTGGAAAGAAATAGCAGGGGCAAAACTCTCTGAACATACTATTCCACTCAAAAATCAAAATGGCGTGCTTATTATTTTGAGCAACCATTCGGCCTTTGCCAATGAACTTAGCTATATGGAATTGGCATTAAAAAAGAAAATTGTTGATAAATTTCCCAATCTTGAAAAATCAATTCTTTCGATAAAATTCATCGTTGATAGCACTCATTTTAATCAGCAATACTCCCAATTTATTGCTCCTATAGAAAAAAAAGCAAGTCAGCTACTTCATCCTTATTCGCCTGAATTTCGAAGATTGAAAAAAGAAGCAGAAGAGTTTTTTATAGACTTAGATGACCTAGAAGTTAAAGAAAAAATGATCTCACTTTATATTCAATCATTTAAAAAATAGTCTAATGATTAAAAAGATTTATAAGAAGTTTTTTTACATCTTCAACTCTGCGACCTTCCCGCTTAATTTCAAAATCTAAATTTTCATTTAAAAAAACAATTGTTGAAGATGTACCTGATAAATCATTTATTTGATTTTCGCCAAAAAAAAGCGCATCCGAAGCATATTTTTTTTGAAAACTCAGAGCTTCTTCTGTCGATATTATTGGATTTGATCCTGTGATATTTAAGCTGGTTGAAAAAAATGGAACGTGAATATCGTTATAAATATTTTTCACAATAACTGTTTCTAAAAAACGAATACTTATATAATCGCTATCCCCTGTCGCCCATTTCGGAAATTTCAGCTTTGATGTTTTTGCTGGATATCCCAAAGTTGTTTCAAGTTTAAAAAATTCTATAAGCCAAGCAAGAGTGATTTCAGATGGAAAATTAAAATTATTAAAAATATCTTCCACACTAGTAAACATAACTGATAGTGGTTTATTAATTGAAGTTTTTTTTATTTCAGAAATCCGTGCATGTCCTTTTTCCGAATATAAACTGCATCCAATTCCCCAAACAGTATCGGTTGGATAAATAAAAACATCATCAGATTTTATATACATAACTTTAGACCGGAAGAGGTTTATTGAGAATGGTACGATAGTAATAGAAAAATAAACTGAAAATTATTAATACTAAAATAACTAATACATACATCAAGTAATTATCGTTGCGTTTTTTTAAATGTTCAGGAAGTGCAGTTCGTGGAGCATCCTCTGGTTGTCTACTGGCGATTTCATTAAGAGCAGGGGACTGATGAGATATTTTAATTTTTCTTTCGTGCAAAAGTTTCTTTTCTTCGACATTTTGGGAAGAACTTTCCTTAACTTTACTCTTTTTTAAGCTAAAAGCAGTCTCGGCCTTCTCAACTACTTCTCCTTTCAGCGCCGTATTTAAATCTAATGATAAGCCTGAATCATTTTCAAATTCATTATGAAATTCTCTTGAAACTGTTTTCTTGCTTTCAATTTTTGAATGAATCATTTCTGCTTTTTTTACATCAACTTTAAAATCTCTTTCTACCTCAGGCGCTTCAGATTGTTTTCCGAACATATCAGGGTAGTCCAAGTCACTGGCTTCAGGATAAATTATTGCTTCAGTT
>JAURXW010000117.1 GCA_030654205.1 Bacteriovorax sp. | reverse complement strand
TTTTTTGAAAATGAAACAGGTGAAGAACTCAATTCGACCACAAAAACTTTATGGAAGCGCATGCATGGAATTAGATAAAACAAAAAAATATGACTTAATTTTAGGAAGCCAGAGTCCAAGAAGAAAAGAGTTGCTCTCTTGGCTAAATATTCCATTTACTATTTTGACTGCTGATTTAGATGAAGTATCCAATGAAACGGAACCGACTTCTGTAGCAGTTGATTTAGCGTCTCAAAAAGCACATGCTGTATTTTTAAATAATGAAGCCCAACAAAAATTAGAAAAAATTCCTTTTATTATTTCTTCCGATACCATTGTTGTGCTCGATGGAAAAATATATGGAAAACCAAAAGATAAAAATGAAGCCAGAGAAATTCTATCTGAATTAAGCAATCGCACTCATCAAGTTATTACCGGCGTCAGCTTTTTATTTATTGATCAAAATTCTAAAAAAAGCAGAGAGCACCTGTTTTATGATTCAACTGAAGTTACCTTTAATGAAATAACTCCGGATTTAATGGAGCAATATATTGCAACAGGTGACTCGCTTGATAAGGCCGGGGCTTACGGCATTCAAGGACCAAGCTTAACGTTTATTTCTAAAGTAAACGGGAGCTATTCAAATGTTGTTGGCTTTCCCCTAGATAAGGTTGTGAGTGAATTAAAAATAGTTTTAGGTGAGAGTTGGAGAGATTCATTTTGATTGAAGATTTAATTGAAATTTTGAAATCGAAAAAACTGTTAATAGAAATTTTAGAAAAATCACCGATTGCTTTTATTATAAGTTTTAATGTTTGGGCCAAACCGGGTTCCAAGGTTGAAAAAATCTTTATCTCTAATGATGGTATTCTTATCATTCAAACAAGATCCAAACCAATTGATGGCGAAGCTAATCAGGCCATTATTGAAGCTATTGCAGGTCTTATGGGAATCTCAAAATCAGAAGTGGAAATAGTTCGCGGTGATAAATCTAGGCTCAAAAAAATCAAGCTTAAATTAGTACTCACCGCGAATAAAAAAGAGTCATTTTATGAAAAAAAGATTAGCGCAATTTTAACCCAAGAGGCTTTAAACTAATGTTCTTTTTCACGGAACGATTTGGTCTTAAACTCATTGGTTTAATAACATTTCCTCTATTTTCTTCAAGTGTTGTTGAAGATTTTGAAAATGCCTCAATGCGAGTATGAGTGTTATTTTCTGTAAATTGCTTTGGTAGAATTGGTGAAATAGTCGTTTGATTTTCTGTAGTCATGATAGTCCTCATTGTTAAAAGTTGTTCGGGTTTTGTAAGCCTTTGCGGCAACCTTTCCAACCATTAGCAAAGAGACGCTTTCTCTATGCACTGGGTTTTAAGAAAAGCTACCTGATGTTAGTAGTCTTCAATACCTTCTCCTCTACATTTCATTCCCGATTAGATTGCTAAGTCTTTTTCGGCAGTGAATAGTTAATTCTTAAGGCAATTATATCATGACTAAGCACTTTTTTCCACCATAGGGCAAGAGGCAAAGATTGACTGTTGAGCGAGTGTTGTAAATCATTGATATGTAGGGCATCCTATTTTTTGGAACCTGTATTTTTTGCAAAAAGAGAGCTTATTTATGAAGCGGCCGTGCCCCATTTTGTACCTTGTGTTGGTTTGTTTGGTTATGTCATCTTGTTCCATCAATAAAATAGCCGTCAATAGCTCCTCAGGGCTTCTCTATAGTGCCAGCAATGAAGTAGAGGCCGAAACAAATTTCGAACTATTTAAATTAGGAGTTCCCGGTAATTTATTACTGATGGAAGGACTTTTATCTGAGTCACCTGAGAATTTAGATATTCTTGCCACTCTTACCAAAGGCTATGCAGGTTATGCATTCGCTATCAATGAAACAGAAATGTACAATGAAGAGTGGGGAGAATTAAAAACAGAAGTTGGCAAATCGCAGGCACTTTTTAATTACACACGTGCGTTCAATTTTGGTCTACGTTATTTAAAAATTAATAAGATTGAACTCAATGATTTAATTTCCAAAATGAATGAGCCTCAAGGTATTGCTCATTTTTTGGAAAAAAGATTATCTGCAGATAAAAAAGATTTAGATCTTGTTTTATTTACCGCACAGTCTTTTGCAGCGCTAATAAATCTGCAAAAAGATAATATCTCAATGGTCGCTCAATTGCCTGTGGCAAAAGCGATGTTTGATTGGGTTTGTATGAAAGATCCAAAAATTAATTATGGAACTTGCGATATCCTTTATGCCGCATTTGAAGCCGGTAGGCCAAAAATGTTAGGTGGAAATCCAGAAAAAGGAAAAGAAATTTTTCTTTGTGCTATTTCAAATCATCCGCATAATTGGTTAATCAGAACAAGTTATATGCAATATTATTTAATTCCACAAAATGACCAAGAAGGCTTTTTAGAGCAGCTTCAATATTTAAAAAATAAGCAAGTTGAGTTCCAAAGCTTTCATATCTACTCTGCGGGAACAAATTCTATTAACTGGAATCAAGAGTCCCGTTTGCGCTTTTACCAAACTCTCGCTTTAAAGCGCTTTGAATTAATGAATAAATACCAGAAACAATTTTTTTAATGAAAGGATAATCGATGAAAAAAATCTCACTTGCTTTGCTTATTTGCTGTTCTGTTAATCTATATGCTGCTCCTATAAAAGTGGGTGTACTTGTTCCTGAAGGAACTGGTTGGGCGAAGATTATTAAAAAAATGACTGGTGAGATCAAAGATGCAACTAAGGGCAATGTTGAAATTAAAGTTTATTACGGCGGATCTCAAGGAGACGAGCAAGATGTACTACGAAAAATTCGCATTGGACAATTACATGGCGGTATTTTTACGGGGAAAACTTTAGGCGACATTAACGGTGATGTTCGTGCTGTGGAAATACCGTTCACCTTTAATAATAGTCGTGAAAAAGCCTTGAGAACTCTACAGGCAATGACTCCAGGTTTTAACCAAAATTTTGAAAAAAATAAATTTAAAAGTTTGGCGACTTTTGAAATTGGACAAATTTATTTAGTCTCACAAAAAAAGATTCAAGATTTAAATGCTATTAAATCTGTGAAGATTTGGTCATGGGAAGGAGATCCAGTTGTAAATACAATGTTTGAATCAATGCAATTAATTGGTGTTCCTCTGGCCTTACCAGATGTTCTTTCCTCTCTTACTACTGGTGTGATTGATGCAGCCTATGCACCAGGAATTGGTATTATTTCATTGCAATGGAATACTAAAATTAAATACGTAATCGATTTCCCAATTTCATATTCTATCGGGGCCTTTGTAATAACAAGTGATGCATGGGCTAAAATATCAGCTGCTGATCAAAAAATTGTTAGTGATATTTCTAAAAAATACGAGTCTGAAATTAATATAACAAATGCTAAAGATAATGAAGATGCTTTTAAAAGCATGAAAGCTCAGAAAATTGAATTTATAAAATTTAGTGATGCCGATATTTCGAAGGCCCAAGGATATCGTTTAGATATAATCAAAAAACTTAAAGGAAAACTTTTTTCTGAAGAAACTTTAAAAAAACTTGATGCTGAATTGGCAAAAAAATAAGGGGTCAGGGGTAATGAAAGTTATTAAAAATATTGATTGGGCAGTGGAGAAGTTCTCTTCCGTTCTTTTAGTTGCAAGTATCCTTGCTATTTTATTTTGTAGCTCGAGCACAATTATTTTGCGATGGTTTCATATTAATTTGTCCTGGATTGATCCCTTTGTCCGGCATTTGGTTCTGCTTTCTACCTTTCTTGGTGGTGTCGTTGCAACTGGAAGAGGTAATCATATTGGAATTGATTTGATCAGCAAGTTTTTGGAAATCAAAGGTTATGATCATGCCAAAATAATTGTTAATAGAATTATCCTACTTTCTTCTGCTGTGGTTTTAATCTGGTTAGTCAAATCAGGACTAGATTTCACTCGTGTTGAAATGGAATTTAGCAAGATTGAGTTTTGGGGAATATCAAGCGGCTATTTAGTGGCAATGATTCCTGTGGGCCTTAGTTTAATTGCCATCAGATTTTTTACACTTTTTATTTTAAGTTTTGATAAAGATGCAGTTTTAAAAAAAGCAGGTGAGTTATGAGTGGATGGCTTGCGACTTTAGGAATTTGCGCGCTAGCAAGTATTGGAGTGCCATTATTTATTATAATGGGACTTGCTGCCCTAGTGGCTTTTTCTTTTTCAGGAGTTGAAGTTTCGGCGGTAGCTCAAGAGATGTATCGTATTTCTTCAGCACCAACTCTTATGACGATTCCTCTTTTTACTTTTGCAGGATACTTAATGGCCGAAAGTCATTCGCCAAAAAGATTAATGAGACTAGCGCAAACAGGTCTTGGATGGCTTCCTGGTGGTATCTCAATTGTCACTTTGATTGTCTGTGCCTTTTTTACTGCCTTCACTGGTGCTTCCGGAGTGACGATTATTGCGTTGGGTGGAGTTATTTATCCAATATTAATTAAAGAAGGTTATTCTGAAAAATATACTTTGGGAGCTATTACAGCTTCAGGGTCTTTAGGATTACTTTTTCCACCTTCACTTCCAATAATACTTTATGGACTCATGGCCAAAGTAGATATTGATAAACTGTTTAAAGCAGGGATTGTTCCGGGATTTTTAATTATTTTTATTTTATCTCTTTGGTCGATTTATAATAGTCCTAAAAAAGATACAAAAAATAAATTTATTCTAAAAGATTTTATTCAGGCACTAAGAGAATCTTGGCTTGAAGCCATTCTTCCCATCGCTGTGCTAGTTGGGATTTATGGAGGATTTGTTACAGTTACTGAAGCAGCGGCATTTACAGCACTTTATATTTTTATTATTGAAGTATTTATATATAAAGATTTATCAATCAAAAACGATATTCCTAGAGTTGCCATCGAGACAATGAGTTTAGTGGCCGGAATTTTATTGGTTCTTTGTTGTGCCTTGGCCTTTACAAATTTTATGGTTGATGAAGATATTCCATTGAAGATTTTTGCTTTAATGAAGACTTACTTAACTAATAAGTATTCATTTCTTTTCTTTTTAAATATATTTTTACTTATTGTTGGCTGTGTAATGGATATTTTTAGCGCCATTATTGTGGTTGTGCCATTAATAATACCGGTTGCTCATGATTTTGGTGTTGATCCCGTTCATTTGGCCATTATCTTCTTAACCAATTTGGAAATTGGTTATCTGCATCCACCTGTAGGGATAAATCTTTTTATTGCCAGTAATCGTTTTAAAAAACCAATTACTGATCTTTATAGTGCTTCTATTCCATTTCTAGTTTTGTTAGTTATTGCACTTTTACTTATCACTTATATTCCCGCAATGAGCTTGTTTTGGTTTAATTAATAAATGAATAAAGTTTTTGGAATTACATTTTTGTTAATAAGTTTTTTACTCCTGGGTAATTCTAAGGTGTTTGCGAGTAGGGAAGTCAATGAATCAGATTCATTAAATCGTTATTATCAAAATCTTTATATTGGTGAAAAGAAAACTAGTAATTATTCTGGACCTAATGACCCACGATCAAAATTTACTGATGAAACAGGAGAGTTGGGCTATTTAGATGATAGATTTGTAAATCATTATTTGAACGAACAAATTCAAGAGGACGCACTTGACCTGCATGGCTTTTGGTTTAAAAAAATTGTTGAAAAGTCTGCCTGTCCGGATGTCGTTTTAGGAGAGAGTATCGATTATATTCGATATTTATACAGGCTCCTCACCATTAGTTATCTTTTTGAATCTTTAAAGATTAATCATGAAGTTAGTAGTGAAATTGGGGCCGATAAAAATATTTGTTCATTAAGTTTTGAGGATGTTTTTGCAAAGTGCAAACCCCAAAGCGATGATATGAAAAAATTTCATGAACGCGTTTATGGGAAATTCGTCAATGAAATTTCTAAAATTAATGTACAAAGTTTTAATAAAAAAGAACTAGCAACTTGGTTGGATATTTTTCAACATTCAACTTCACTTACTATCGATCCAGTTCATTCTCGCTTGCGGGATTGGTGTTATGTTCAAAAGAAAAACTGCAAAACATTATCTATCGATGACGTTCAAAAAGCATTGGGAAGCATCTGTAATGATGACCGTCACCTTATACAAAAACTTTGTTCTGAAGAAGATAATCTTTATGGAGCTTCTTATGCAGATAAATCGTTAGAGTTGATTCAATCCTCAAATGCTTTCAACCTTATCAATAAAAGTGGAATGGGTGAGGATTGTCTTCGTCGATACGTTAAAATATTTTCTCCAAAAGAAGTTCATTATCAAAATTTAGGACATCAGTTTCCTTTAATTTATTCTCATCTTATTCGCAATAATAGCCGCTATCTTCAAGGTGAGCTTTTTCTTCCAGGGGCACTTAAGGAATTTGACATTAAAGGGCTGAGCGATTTTCTCACAGCTCTTAAGCCAC
>JAURXW010000436.1 GCA_030654205.1 Bacteriovorax sp. | reverse complement strand
CTTTCACGAGAGCATTAAGATCGTATTTTGTTTTCCAACCAAGCTTAGTTTGTGCTTTAGTTGGATCTCCAATTAAAAGCTCAACTTCAGTCGGTCTAAAATATTCAGGATCTACAAAAACAATTTCTTTGCCTGTTTTTTTATCAAAACCAACTTCTTCAGCCCCATGTCCTTTAAATTCAATTTCAATATTAGCTTCAAGAAAAGCCAGGCGAACGAATTCACGAACAGTGGTAGTTACCCCAGTCGCAATAACAAAATCTTCAGGTTTATCTTGTTGAAGCATTAACCACATGGCCTCGACGTAATCTTTAGCGTGACCCCAATCTCGTTTTGCACTTAGATTTCCCAAGAAAAGTTTTTCTTGAAGACCCAGTGAAATTTTAGCTGCGGCACGAGTTATTTTACGTGTAACAAATGTCTCTCCCCGAATGGGTGATTCATGGTTAAAAAGAATTCCGTTACAGGCATACATGTCATAGGCTTCACGGTAATTGACAGTTATCCAGTAACCGTACATTTTTGCCACGGCATACGGAGATCTCGGATAAAAAGGTGTTGTTTCTTTTTGTGGAACTTCTTGAACAAGTCCGTAAAGCTCAGAAGTTGATGCTTGATAGATTCTTGTTTTTTTTGTAAGTCCTAAAATACGAACGGCCTCTAAAACTCTTAAAGTTCCAAGGCCATCAACGTTAGCAGTGTATTCCGGAGAATCAAAACTAACTTTAACGTGCGACATGGCCCCAAGATTATATATCTCATCAGGTTGAACTTCTTGCACGATGCGAATTATATTTGTCGAATCAGATAAATCACCATAGTGAAGTTTAAATTTAACATTTTTTTCATGCGGATCTTGGTAAAGATGATCGATTCGATCTGTATTAATAAGCGATGAGCGTCTTTTAATACCATGAACCTCATAACCCTTCTCAAGTAATAATTCGGCCAGATACGCTCCATCTTGACCAGTAATTCCAGTAATTAATGCAACTTTCATAAAATCCTTTTTCAATTTGATAGACACGATCATAAAATTTGTTGCCCATAATGAAAAGAAATTCTTATTTTCACATGATGATTTTTTGTTCATACTCAAACTCATGAAAACAACAGATAAAATTTTAGTCCTTGGATGCAGAGGCCTCGTGGGTTCCGCTATCGTTCGCGAACTCACTAAGTTAGGTTATTCCAATCTCTTAACGCCAGTCAAAACTGAATTAAACTTGTTAAATCAACAATCAGTGCTCGATTATTTTGCTCTCCATAAACCTAAGCATCTTTTTCTTGCCGCTGCCAAAGTGGGAGGTATTCACGCAAATAGCACTTACCCAGCTGATTTCATCTGGGAAAATCTGGCCATTCAAAACAATGTTTTTGAAGCCGCTTTTAAGTCTAATGTTGATCGACTTCTTTTCCTTGGTTCAAGCTGCATCTACCCAAAAAATGCTCCTCAACCAATGAAGGAAGATTGCTTACTTACTTCTGTTCTTGAGCCAACAAATGAGCCATATGCAATTGCAAAAATTGCTGGCCTTAAAACAGCGGAGAGCTTTCGTCGTCAATATGGCCGCCACTTTTATTCAGTCATGCCAACTAACCTCTATGGAATTAATGATAATTTTCATTTAGAAAATTCTCACGTCATCCCAGGCTTAATTGCTCGCATGAGTGAAGCCATGAAAAAGAATGATCCTATATTTGCAGTTTGGGGAACCGGAAATCCACGTCGCGAATTTTTATACGTAGACGATATGGCACGCGCTTGTATACATGTAATGAACCTAGAAGGTAGCATTCCCGATTTAATCAATATTGGAACTGGTGAAGATATTTCTATTGGCGAACTTGCTCTTATGATTAAAAATCTTTTAGGTTACAAAGGCGAAATAACTTTTAATCCGAATCAACCGGACGGAACTCTTAGAAAATTACTAGATGTTTCTCGCATTCATTCACTGGGATGGAAGCATAGTATTGATTTGCAAACAGGTCTTAAACTGGCGATTGATTTTTATTTAAATAGAACTTAAAAAATTAGTTGAAGTAAAAGCATTTCCCGGGAAAATTTTTTATTAAAAATTTTCGAATGGGCCAGATGGAACTTTTAGTTTCACCGATTATTTTTCTTGTGACAAAGAACTGAGAATCGAACTTAATAACGAAGTTTATTTTTCCAAAGTTAAAATTATTGCGAATAATAAAAGATTTTTTAACTTTAAGTCGCTCTAAAATCCCTCCCCCCTTCTAAAATACCCCTATAAATCATCTCCAGGCATCGATTAATACCCCTATAAATCATCTTTACATAATAAATATAACAACTTACACTTGCCTCATGAAAAGAATCGCAGAAGAGCACCTTCAACATTGGTTTACGAAAAAAAGTCGCCAGCCGCTAATAATCAGTGGCGCCAGACAAGTTGGAAAATCAACTCTTGTTAAACTTTTCTGCTCTTCCCAAAATCTTCAAATATTAGAAATAAACCTAGAGAAAATAAAACTTCAATCACTATCTTTTGATGATTTTAATATTCAAAATCTGCTTGATGAGATTCAATTAAAAACAAAACAAAAAATTAATGAGCAAACCGTAATTTTTTTTGATGAAATTCAAGAGTCGCCAAAATTATTAAAATCTCTTCGATATTTTTATGAGGAACGTCCCGAAATTGCTGTTATAAGTGCGGGCTCGTTGCTAGAAATTGCACTTAAAAATGATCAATTTAGTTTTCCAGTTGGGCGAGTTGAATTTTTTCACCTAGGCCCCATGACATTTACAGAATTTTTATGGGCAACAAAAAACGACTTTCTCCAAGAAAAAATAGAGCAGTTAGATTTTTCTCCGGCAGTAGTTTCAATCGCCAAAGAACAACTTAGAAATTTTTATTATGTTGGAGGAATGCCAAAAGCTGTAAAAACTTTCGTTGAAGAAAATAGCCTCGTAAATGTGCGTGATGTTCAAAATCAAATTCTACAAACATATGTTGCAGATTTCCCTAAATATAATGCCCGAATTCAAGTTGAAAGAATTGAGCGAGTGTTTTATTCGGCCATCAATCAGCTTGGGAAAAAAATTATCTATCAAAAAATTGATCCTGATTCTCAATCTCGAGACATCAGAAGAATTATTGAATTATTGATTGATGCAAGAGTTTTATTGCCTTGTCGGCATTCTGGATCCAATAGCGTTCCCCTTGCAGGTGAAGTCGATAATTCAATTCAAAAAGTATATTTTTTGGACGTGGGACTGGTCAACGCCATGATGAGACTTGATCTAGAGGCCATTGATCAAGAAATGAAAAATAATTTTAACTCCAAGGGAATGATTGCAGAACAATTTGTTGCTCAACATTTAGCTTATATCGATAATCTTACAGCGGGTCCCGAACTATTCTATTGGTTAAGAGATAAAGGTTCTCAGAAGGGCGAAATTGACTTTATTATTCAAATAAAAAATCAAATTATTCCAATTGAAGTGAAGGCTTCTGAAGCTGGACATTTAAAATCTTTATTTTATTTTTGCAAAGAAAAGAAAAAAAATCTTGGAATTAAAATCTCACTTGATTCATTTTCGGTGAAAAAAGTGGAACATAAAATTGGTGAGCAGCAAATCGAATTGACTCTTTTTTCAATACCTCAATATGCAATTACTCAGATACAAAAAATTATTGCAATGTAACACTATTGATACAAAAATTGGCCATCAACTAACCCAACGCCCTCTCCACAAACCACTTCACCGTCTCCTCCAACCCAACTTCAAACGAAACCGACGGCTTCCAGCCCAACTCTTTTTTAATCTTCGAACAATCAATTGCATATCTAAAATCATGCCCAACTCGATCAGTGACAAAACTTATTAAATTTTCATGTGGAACATTCTTAGAATTCGGAAGCAATTTATCTAAAATACGACAAATCTCTCTCACTACTTCAATATTTTTTCGTTCACTTTCTCCACCAATATTATAAGTCTCACCAATCTTTCCTTCAGTCACTACAAGCGCCAACGCTCGTGCATGATCCTCAACATAAAGCCAATCGCGGATATTTTCACCTTTGCCATAAACCGGAAGTTTAATTCCTTTCATAGCATTGGTAATTGTCAGTGGAATTAATTTTTCAGGATAATGATAAGGCCCGTAATTATTCGAACAATTAGTGACGATCACAGGAAGTTTATAAGTTCGCCCCCATGCTCTTACCAAATGATCTGAAGAAGCTTTGCTGGCCGAATAAGGTGAACTTGGATCATAAGAAGTTTCTTCGGTAAAAAGTCCTGTTTCTCCCAACTCTCCATAAACTTCATCCGTTGAAATATGATGAAAAAGAAATTTTTTCTTTTTATCTCCCTCAAGAGTTTGAAAATATTTTAAGGCAACTTCCAGCATCGAATAAGTACCGATAATATTAGTCGTGATAAATTCTGAAGGTCCTGTGATCGAGCGATCCACATGTGATTCAGCTGCAAGATGCATAATTTTATCAGGCTTAAAATTGTTAAAAGTATTTTTTAAAAGTTCAGTGTCGCAGATATCACCTTGAACAAAATGGTAACGAGATGAATTAGAAACCGTTTCAATATTTTTTAAATTACCCGCGTAAGTTAGTTTATCAAAATTTAAAACTTCGTGCTCAGTTTGCTCGATAAGGTATCTCACCACAGCGCTTCCAATGAATCCTGCTCCACCTGTCACTAAAAATTTCATTTGCT
>JAURXW010000435.1 GCA_030654205.1 Bacteriovorax sp. | reverse complement strand
GCAAGAAGCGTATTTAGCGGTCTGGCTGAGGCTGTAAGAGAGATGAAGAGGCTTACTTCTAGGTAAATTATTCGGGGCCAATCAAAAACCCGCGAGCGGCTTTTTGATTGGCTCAACTGGTTTGTTATCTAGTTTCTCTATGGATTTTTAAATATTCTGGATAAAACCCACTAGCATTATTTTTTCCACTAAAAAAAGAATAGTTGTATTTTTTACTTGTATTATTTATTGCTATCAAGTTGTAGGACAAGAGATTTCCTTTAGTTCCAGTAGATGTACCACAACCAAGCGCATCAATTGTTGAAGTGCCTAGTTTAGAGTTTACCTCACACTTTACATATCTCTGTAAATGTTTATGTCCATGAAGAATTAAGTTAATTTTCATGTCATTGCACCAAGTAATTATTTCGTCGGCATTATCTAACATTAATGTTTTATCATGAATATAAAATCTAGCTTTTTTTATGAAATTCTTTGTGTCATATGTAAACGGAAAAGGATGATGGTGAATTAATGCAATTTTATTGTAATTACTAATCTTATGGTCTCTTGTTCTAATTATTTCTTGATATGCCTTTCCAATTTCGACAAGTTGCTTATTTGAAACATGTCCTCTAGCTAAATATGATTCAGTCAACCTTTTCCCATCAATATTTGAATCAATACAAAAGAAAATAGTTTGAATGTTATCATCAATAATTACATTTTCATCGAAATTTAAATCGCAATTTCTAAACGTTCTTGCACCTAACCATCCGTCGCTTCGATGGTCATGGTTTCCTGCAACTATAGTAATTGGTACATTGAGGACTTCTTGGAGTTTGCCAATGAAATAATTATATAAATGACAATATGTAGTTTCGGGGTTTTCAATTAAATCACCTGTAATCACAATGTGTTTAATCCCCTTTAGTGTTCCAAGATGTGATATTAAATAATTAAGATTAGTGCTTACATCTTTATTTCCAAAGTGTAAATCACTTAAATGCAAAATTGTAGGCAGTACAGTTGGTTCAATAGTATATTCAAGTGATTTTTTCTTCAAATGCATATCAATATAACTATTCAATTTGAACTTATTTGAGTTTTCAAATCGCATTAAATCATTAAATGGTAAAAATGCACTATTATTTTTTTTATCCCAAAATAATATACCTTCGGAATCATTATTACTCAATACACTGAAGGGCTTGGCTGCCGATAAAACTTCTATAAAAGAATTATTTCCATAATTTTCATTTTCGGCAATAAGAATCAAGGTATCTTCTAATAATTTTTCTGCATAATGTGTAGCCAATTTTTCTAGTACATGGTTAGATGATTCATTATTCCCATAAATCACAACTCCAAATAAATCAAAGTCAGATAATATATTCTGTATGGGTTCAAGAATTTGTTTTAATTTTTTAGTAGTAATATACTTGTCATTTTCATGAAGTTCTTTTTCAATTGCTTTAATTTCATCATGTTCTATTTTTTCCATATCAATTGATTCAATATTTTTAATTGTAATTATCTTGTCATATAAAAGACGATAACTTTTATATGTCCTATTTTCAAAATAATTTAATGTCTTGATAGCATATTGAGCTGTTTCAATTAAATGTTCTTTCCAACTATTATTTGAACTAATTATATTATTACTATTAATGCTATGTAAAAAACTATATAACTGTTCTTTGGTTATAAACGGTAATTTATACCCTCTATGAACATTTGGTGTAGTTACAAAAGCAACAATATTTGCATCTTCTAATTTAAATTTATATCCCATATCTTCACTCCAAATTTCACTTATGAATATTTATAGATAATGTTTAAAATTAGCAATCAAAAAAACCGCGTGCGGGTTTTTGATTGACTCCTCTAATTTGTTATAGATTTAACGCTCTATCTGTTTTAATTTCAAATGTAAAACGGCTAAAGTCATACTTGCAAAAAAAGTTGCTGCTGTAAACACTACGATGACAAAAACTTTTTCTGCTTGAAGCGAGTTAGGTTCTATTAGTATCCACATTATCAAAAACATTAATAGCATACCCGAAGTTACTCGTACAATTCCATGTAAACCATTTCCAAGTTGAGATAAAACTTCACGAATAAATTTCACAACTATTCTATTTTTTTCACTCCAAAAAACCCAATGTTCCAGTCCAGAAATTAAAAGATTAAAGAGTAGTAATATTGCTGCATATAATTGAAATTGATCTGATGCCATTAAAGCTTTTAAGACATCTCCAAGCTGTTCAATTCCACCTAGTTTATATCCAATAACAAGAGGAACACCTCCCATTAAAATTACTATTAATATCTCCATTACTAAAATTCTTAACATCACTTATCCTGTCTACAACTATTTACTCACGAACATTATATATTAAACAACTTGTTATTTGCTAAATAAACGAACACTAAAGATGTTCATTTAAATTAGAATATCATTGCAAAATGTGATGACATGATTATTGCACGGCTAAAAGCACTAAAATCTTAAAAATATCAATATACATTTAAAAAGTTTCACCTTGTTTTTGTACCACAAATGTGTTACAATTTCTTTAAAAAGCAGAGGTTTATCATGAGAGCCAGCACAAGCATAAGAATAGACAGCGAAGCAAAAGAGATTACAATAGAAGTCTTGAAACAGTATGGCATGAGCCTGAGTGATGGGATAAATCTATTTTGTAAACAAGTAGCATTAACTCACTCCATTCCATTTGAGCTTAAAGTGCCAAAAGAGAGAATGAAAAAAGCGCTTGAAGAGCTAGAAGCAAAAAAAGGTGAAAAGTTTACTAGCATGGAAGAGTTAAAGAGAGATTTACTCTCTTGAGATACGAGATTTTTAGAACCGCTTCTTTTAAAAAAGGTTTTAAAAAGTTGTCTGTAAAACAACAAAACGAGACTCTTGTAATTATTGAAAAGTTGGCAAACGGTGAATCTCTACCACAAAAACATAAAGACCATCAACTCATAGGCAATTACAATGGTTGTAGAGAGTGCCATATTAAGCCTGATTTACTGTTAATATACAGAATTAAAGAAGAAGTAGTAGAACTTGCATTGGTTGAGATAGGCAATCATGCAGATTTATTTTAAAGTTATTATCTGATGTTACGCA
>JAURXW010000433.1 GCA_030654205.1 Bacteriovorax sp. | reverse complement strand
TGGAATATCTTTTATTAATTCTGAATAACTTTTAATATTCTTAAGCACAACATCAAAAGTATTTAGACGACGTATTTTAAGATAAGTTTCAAGTGTGCTGGCATCAATTGAAAATCCAATCCCACTATGAGTGGCAAGCGATAGCCATCTTTCCTGTTTAGCTTTATTAAAAACAATAGCATTAGAAATGGTTGACAGTGTCTGACCTGGCAAATCTTTAAAATTAATTTTTTCTAAGTAATTAAAAATTAAATCCTGAAAAAAAGGCTCTGATACACCTTGAATATGGATATTTGTAAATTTATCAGCTGATAACTTACTTAATACTATTTCGGAGCGGTCTGTTTCAAAACGGTAATCAGGTAGAGATCTTTCACACATAATACACGCAGGATTTGATTCAGAGGGTTTCTCTCCTCCGATATTGCAATGAGTATTGGGAGGGTCAATGTCTAAAAAACGAAGTTTATTAGTATCGTATATGTAGTTTACATCAAAAGCGGCCCTTTCAACGTGTGCGTGAGGGCAAGCTTCAATCTGGCATGTTTTATGAAGCTCACCTCTGATTACTGACTCTTGAATATCTTTTGCAAGTTCAGTATTAGTAATTTCATCAATTGTATTAGTAAGCAAATTCCCTATTGGGCTTTTTCTTTGAAAACAGCAAAAAAATACATCTCCTTCCGATGTAACACGTAGTCGATTGAATGGATCCTGACAATAAGGTAATTTCTTTTTTTCTTTAAGTCCTGCACTTAATTGCTTCAACCAATCCTCATGCCAAGTTTCAGTACTACTTGATCCTCTAATAAAAGCATTTGCAATAATCATTTCAATTTGATTAAGCTGTACAAATGCCGTTTCGATATCCGGATTCCGGAATCTGACATCTTGAGTAATAGAGTTCACACTTTCATCGTGCCTTGAAAATGTAGGAAGAACGGATAATATAAAAACCATCTCATGCATATTTGTTTCATTTATTTTTAGTTCTCTTGAAATATAATTACAGTAAACTTTTGTATTTTTTAGTTCATATTTGCATCTGTATACAAACTCGGATTCTATCTGACTCCTTAATGTATTATACAGCTGTACAAAGAAATAATTCGGATCTTTCAATCCGAGATTGCGCTTGATGAGACCTAGTTTACGCCAATCTTTTACTCGATGATAATACCCCCTTTTATTACCTGTAATTTTTGTCATCCTATCTCGAAGCCAGTTATATTGCCTAAATTCTCTTATCTTGAAATATAAATCCCCCGTGCTTTTAAATATTTTGTTAAGAGAAGCCATTTCTTCAGATGTATATATTTCCAACTCTCCAACAAAGAAAAAAATTTTTTTAAATCGATAAAATTTATTCTTGATTTTGCCAACTTTTTCGATGGGAGCGATTATTCCGATATCTAAATCAGAAAATAAAAAATTAAATTCTTTATAAGACCTACTCATCCCCTGGCGATAAAAAACAGACACATCCTTATCGAAAAGGAACAATAAATTAACTAGGTGTATAAATATATTTTTGTAAAAAAAATATATTAGTACATTTAATGGTAACAAGGCTGAGCCCTCAAATCTTATTATTAATTTCAAAAGCATTTTCAAATTCCAACTCCTTGTAAGTTTGAATGAACAATTCACCCGAAAAATCCTTATCCATAAAAACTATCCCCTCTTTCTCGGTGTACTTTAGTTGTAAAATTGAATTACCAATAGGAAGTTTAAAAAGTACTCCGTTAATAAAGATTTCCCCTTTTAGTGATGAATAAATATTAAATTCACAAAATTTGTCCAATGATTGCTTTTTCAATTTTGTCTTCTGGTGTGGTTTTAACTTACACCAAGTCAAATTTAAATCAGCATCAAAAGAAATATCATTTCTTACAATTTTTTTCAAATTCGCCAACTGTCGTATCGAATCTGAAACTGTTTGCCCGAGAGATGGATTAGCAATGTGTTGAATAATCTCGTTAAGCTGATAACGTCCAGGATTTCTATCTTTCTCATAATCCCAAGCCTGATATACGCTAAAAAAATCTTTTAGAAAAAAAATATTAAGATTTTTTAAAATTGTCTCTCTTAATAATTTAATATTTAACTCTCTCTCTCCTGATATAGATAAATTATTTTTATGAATTCGATAAAATATCATTGAATCAGGAAGAAGTGCATATTTACCATTACGCATTTTTGATCGCAGTAGTAAGTCTTGATCTTCCCCGTAAAGTAAAGTTTCGTTAAAGCCTTTCAATTGCAAAAAATGCTTCTTTTTAATGATGAGGTTCCCATCGCCGATTCTATTAGTATTAATATTAAAATTTATGTCATTACCAATTGGTACCCAAACTGAAGTCAGAACTTTAGAGATGATATTTAGACTATTACGCTTATTTAACTTCTCATCGTGAAATTTCGCGAGAGGAAAAACTAATAAATCCCAATTTAAATTTATTTTATTAATAATTTGATTGAACAATTGGTAGTTCAAAATATTGTCATCATCAATGAAAAACAAAAGATCATAATTAGCTTTGCTGGCCAAATAATTCCGTGCTTTTCCCGGAGAAACATTGTTTTCATCCTGATGCATCCTAACAAAATCAAGCTTTGCTATTTCTTTTATTAATTTTATACTCTGTAAAGACGTAGAATTGTTAATATAAATATTTACTTCTTTGTTTTTAACATGCGACAACGAATCTATTAATTCAGTCAAAAATTGAGGTCGGTCGTTGTAGACTACACAGAACGAAATCATAGATTTTCCGTTTTCCTTAGTAAGGATAACTGGGAATTCATTTTCTCTACAGATTAAGTCAACCCATTTTTTAGCGTGGTCCTTTAATATTTTTTCACTAATTTTTTTTCCTGTTAGCTTTTTGTCTTTGAGAGATAAAATTAACTTAACTAAATCACCAAAGTTTTCCTTCTTGAAAATATTGTTTTTAGATGATTTAAAGTATTCTATTATTTCTTTAAACGGTTTGATGTCAGTACATACAAAAGGAATATTTTCAGTAATACATTCTATTAAAGTGTAACCCATTGTCTCTTCTAGTGAACAGATAACCGTAAGTCTGCCTGGTTCTTTTAAATAATCTATAGCCTCCTGCTTTGAGAAGTTAGATTGAATATTTAGGTTTACATTATTTAAAGTGGACCATTTAGACAAAAATTCATTAGCAGGTTGTGAATCAATAAATCCAAATCTTCCAATAAGTGAAATTTTAATTTTTGTTAGCTTAGATAAAACCAAACTTGCTTTTAAAAATATCAATATTCCTTTTCTAGATTCTAACCTCCCAAAGAAACAAATTTCTTGCATCCGATCACTTTTTTTTCCAGTTATACTTATACCACCTTGTGGTTTATCGAATGGGAATAAAAGTACATTTGTTGATGTATTAGGATTAAGATAATCCATTTTTTGAGCAACCTCTTTAGCATATTCAGTTGCAAAAAGAACTCTGTCAGCAAGTTGGCAGGTCATCTTTTCAATATAAAATGTCATTAAATCGTAAAAACTTGTTGGGATTCCATTATTGTTTTCGATGTGCCACTGAGAAGGTCCATGGAAAAATGTTATTAGCTCGGTTTCTGCAAAGGCAATATTTAATTCTTTAGCACGCATGCAATAATACCCAAGGCCATGCATTTCTGGAAATAAGATTTTATCATACGAATTACCTTTTAATTTTTCAAAAACAAGGTAAGAATATGTAACATATATGTGATCTGTGTCTATTTGATGAATTGGATAATCCAAAGCTAATATTTTGATATTTGCTTTTTCGTAATTCAATTTATTCATCTTGTATTCAAATGATTTTATATATTGTGGATGATGACAAAATAATATTTCAACTTGATGATCTTTTGCCAAGTATTTTGCAAGGTTTGAATTAGCGGTACCTACTCCACCATTTTTTACAAAACCTTGTAAGTCAGTGGATACAATACATATTTTCATAAAACCTCTTATTTATATTTAGACCCTTTATATTTCAATCTTAAACCAAAGTGAAGTAGCCTCCATTATTTTAATTTGATTGAAACTGAATTCAGATATAGGGCAAGAGCTCGAGGATCGTCTGATTGGCCAAGCGACTTAGGTGAAATGGCCTTTGGGTGTTTGAGTTTAATTAATAAATTTTGTGACTTTTGTAACATTCGATAATAGTGCCCTTTGAAACTTATGCTTTTGACGAGTTTATCTTCAGGAATTGGCAAACTAATAGTTGATTCAAACTGATTGCTCCACACACGAACAATATCTTGTCCTGACCATCCAGTGGATAATAACTTAAAATTAAATCTCTCTTTTTCCGTAAAATTCCACTCGACATACTCATTATCCCAACTACAAATTGTTTTTTCTGAAAA
>JAURXW010000114.1 GCA_030654205.1 Bacteriovorax sp. | reverse complement strand
AAGATGAAAAATAAAATTTTTAACACACCAAAACTAAAGTTCCTATACTCATTAATCGCATTGCAGATAGTTTTTTACACTGCTTTTCGACTTTTTTTCTTAGCCTATTACCATAGAGAAATTGGAGCTGGAACTGCTCCTTATATATTAAAAGCTTTAATTATGGGTTTGCGCTTTGACATGAGACTCAGCTGCCTCTTGATTCTTCCGGCCTTGATTTCAATCAATATGCCGATTAAAAATACGACTAAAATTGTTTTCAACAATATATTCTATACTATAGTTTTTGGTCTCATTTCATTTTTGTACATTACCGATGCTGGCTATTTTGCTTATTTAAAATCCCGATTAAATGGAACAATTATTGAATTTTTAAAAAATCCCATGATCTCATTTGACATGGTTAGACAATCTTATCCATGGCCACTTTTTCTAGTTATTATCCTAGCATTCACTCTAGCTGCCTATTGGTTGATGAAAAATATTATCACACCGAAACTTGAAGGATGGCACTCGGGAACCAAAAAAGATAAATTCCTAAGTCATTTTGTCTTTTTCTTTGTCGCGGCTTTTGGAATTTATGGCAGCTTGAAAATGTATCCCTTGCGCTGGTCAGAAGCCTTTGCTTCACCCGACTCATTTACCTCTAATCTCGCACTCAATCCAATTCTTTATGTACAGGACACTTACACATTTAGAGTCAATGATTTTGAAGAAGAGAAAGTTCATAAGGCCTATCCTATAGTTTCACAATTTTTGGGTGTCGATAAAGATAGTGCTGGATACAACGAAAAAGAATTAAAATTTATTCGTGAATTTCAAGGTGATCCACAAAAACAATTGGCAAAACCAAATGTCGTAGTGATTATCATGGAATCGATGGGCTATTTTAAAACTGGCCTGGGTGGCTCTAAAGTTAATCCAACTCCCAATTTAGATCAACTCGCAAGGGAATCGCTTTTATTTAGAAAATTTTACACTCCCACTGTTGCAACTGCTCGATCTCTATTTGCAGCGGTTACTTCCCTTCCTGATACTTCAAAAGTCGCAACAGGCTCTCGAAATCCTTTGATTGTTAATCAGCACAGTGTAATCGGAGAATTAAAAGGATATGAAAAATATTATTTTTTAGGGGGAAATGCCAACTGGGGAAATATTCGAGGAGTTCTTTCTTATAATATTCCAGAGCTCCATATTTACGAAGAGGGATCTTATAAAAGTCCAAGAGTTGATGTGTGGGGTATTTCAGATCTTAATCTTTTCAAAGAAGCTGCTGAAGTTTTAAATCAAAGAGAACATAGCATTCCATTCTTTGCACTTTTGCAATCATCCGGCTTTCATCGTCCCTATACTATTCCAACAGATAGTTTTGGTTTTAAAAAACTGACGACGAAAGATATTTCTGAAAATGAAATCCGAGATTATGGATTTGAATCAATGGAAGAATATAATGCAATGAGATTACAAGATTATTCACTTGGCCAATTTTTTGAATTAGCAAAAAAAGAAAAATGGTACGAGAATACAATTTTTATTGTTTTTGGCGATCATAGTCTTCCACACAACAATGCAAAAAATGTTAAAGAATGGGAAAAGAATTTATCCAACGGATTTCATGTTCCACTAATTATTCACTCGCCAAAATATATTAAGCCGGGTGAAGAGTTAAAAATAGCCTCTGAAATGGATGTGATGCCCACAATCGCTGGTCTTGTAGGTATCCCATATAAAACACGCAGCTTTGGTCGAGATTTATTCAATACAAAACTAGATAACTACCGCGCGGCATTTTCTTATAACTGGTATGCTCCTTATCAAATTACTTTAATTGATAAAGATTTTTATTTTGAATATATCCCATATAATAATCAAGGGCGCTTGATTCATCACACTGATTTTAATCCAGAATCAAATGTAAAAGACCAATTCCCTGAAAAATATCGGGAAATGGAAAATTTAAGTAAAGGCCTTTATGAAAGTGCTAAGTATTTGCTGCACCACAATCCACACTTATACTAGATAATTCTTTTACTCAATTTCATAAGAAACGGCCACATGTTCAACTACTTTGATTTCTCCCGTAAATAAAGATGTAGCCTGGGCCATTAAGCCAGCAGTACTTTTTAACATCATCGACTCACGGGGGCCTGGCGGCAATGGAGCTGACGCCCCTTGAGGAGTTAGTTGGTAGAGATTTTTGATTTTTACTTGCGAGGCTTTTGCCAAAACTTGGACCTTTTCAAATGCATTTTTTACAGCATCTATTAAAAGGCTTTTTGAAATTTCATCTCGTTTTTCTAGGTCCCAGATAATATTTTGTATATTAATTCCGGTCTTTAGGTTTTTAGAATCGATGACCAAATCATCAAGAAATTTTCCAACTTTTTTGCTGTTTTTAATGGTGATTTGAATATTCTGATTAACCATATATCCCACAATTTTATTGGAAGTAGTTTTGGGATCATAAAAATAATCAGGATTTAACTCATAACCAGTTGTTTGGATTTCTGAAGATAAAATTGCATGAGTATCAATAGTTTTTTTCAATTGTTCATATTGAATTTGATTTAAACTCTGTGCCATTTTGGCATTTTCAGCCTTGGACCATAAAGTTAAATTAACATGGGCCATATCTGGTTCAAATGATTTCGAAGCTTCACCTAATACATTAATTAAACGAATTGGCTCTGCAAAAGCGTTAGTAGTTAAAAGAATAAAAAGGAAAATAATGTTTTTCATGGATGTGACCTATCTCAAAGAATATGTTACCTTAAGGAAATTTTGTAACATTTGACCTATAAAAGTAAACCTTAAAAGAGAAATTTTATGACTAAAACAATTATTGACCCCAATGCTAAAGCTACTTCCAAAGATGGAATTTACGGACTTCCTTTTAAAGAAAGCGAAGCACAAGTTGTTTATATTCCCGTGCCTTGGGACGTTACAACTTCTTATCAAGCAGGTACGTCAAAAGGTCCTGCTGCTATTTTAGGAGCAAGTGAGCAAATTGATTTTTTTGATTTAGATTTTGTTGACGCCTATCAGGCCGGACTTTTTATGAAAAAGGAAAGTGCTAAAATTAAAAAGCTCAACACCGAAGGCCGCTTACTGGCTAAAAAAATTATAGATGCTGATGATGAGACAATGAAAAAAAATAAGATATTACAAAAAAATTTGGTAAAGGTTAATCAAATTTGTAATGAGTTAAATCTTGAAATTTATAAAGAAACAAAAACACTTCTTGATAAAAATAAAATTTCTGTGGTAGTCGGAGGCGATCACGCGACTCCCTTCGGTGCAATTAAAGCCTATGCAGAAAAATACCCACAATTAGGCATTCTTCATTTTGATGCTCACTCCGATACTCGGGTGGCCTATATGGGATTTGAAAATTCTCATGCATCAATCATGCATAATGTGATGGAAAAAATATCTGGAGTTTCGAAATTAGTTCAAGTGGGAATTCGCGATTTTTGTGAACAAGAGTTTGTCTACACTAGAGACAATAAAAAAATTGAAGTTTATTTCGATCAAAGTTTGGCCAGAAGAAAAATGAGTGGTGAAAGTTTTTTAAAAATAGCTAAAGAAATCATAGCTCACCTTCCAGAGCATATTTACATCTCCTTTGACATAGATGGCCTGGACCCGAGATTTTGCCCTAATACAGGCACTCCAGTGCCCGGAGGGCTCGATTATCAAGAGGTCATGTTAATTATTAATGAATTGGTTCTTAGCGGGAAAAAATTAGTCGGATTTGACTTAGTTGAAGTTTCACCTAATCCAAAAGATAAAGGTAACGAATGGGATGCCAATGTCGGAATGCGCTTGTTGTATAAAATGACTTCGGCCAGTTTGGCGACTATGGGGCATATCAAAAAAAGAAAGTAGTTTTAAAATAAAAAATGGGCCTTCCACAAGGCCCATTTTTTTTGATCATCATCGATTTAATTTAAATAGCTACTTCATAATTTGTGACGGGAGCAGGATCGAATGAAACGAAGTCCAGGTGGGCCATCTGAGGCAAATACTCGAACTGTCGCAATCATAGCAAACAAGGTAGCAGCATATTCAACTTTATGTAGCGTTAAAGACTCTCTGACTAAACCTCCACTAATAACATCCGCTAGGGCAAAAACCGAAACAAGTGCGAAACAATAACTCCAAAACGAATACTGATTTGGTGTTTCGCTGTTAGTAGAACTTTTTGTCGTCATATGCATAGACTTCACTCCTATCGACACTCTTCAGGGATGGTTAATTTAGAAGAGAGCGATTTAAGGAGTATAAGGTGAAAGGCCCAAATTCAAAATTAATCCAAGTGATACTTGAATATTCAACTAATTAGCATAGTTGAAAGTAATTGTTAATATGTTCCAGCTGCCAACTTTTAAAGGTTTTTATCTATTTCAAGATTTTTATTTTGTTCCAAAAAAATTGTTTGGGATGGATAAGCAAATTTAACTTCCAACTCTTCTGCAAGTTTCAAGATCTCATAGATAAACTTATGTCGAGCGGATAATTCCCCTTTAAAGCTATCAGTTAGGAAAAAAACCGTCAGCATTATATCTAGTGAACTTGAATTCATTTCATATAATGAAACAACTGCCGTTTCTTTTTGAATAAGAGCATTGAGCTGAATGAGGTAGCGAATTCTTTCGCAGTATTCTTCAATTTTTACAAGAGGAGTTGAGTACTCAAGTTGTAAAAAGGTTTTGTAGCGACGAAATTTTCTCATTCCATAATTATCAATCGCCATATTGGCAAGTACACTATTGGGAAGTGTCACAATTGAATTATACGGAGTTCTTAACCTTGTACTTCTAAATCCCACTTGCTCAACTGTCCCTTCAATATTTTTTTCCAGAGAAACATAATCTCCAATTTGAAAGGGTCTATCGATAATAACCGTAACAGAACCAAATAAGTTAGAAATTGTATCCTTGGCCGCAAGGGCCACAGCAACTCCCCCAATTCCAAGTCCGGCCAATATACTGGCAACATCAAAAGTTAAACTATGAGCAACTAAAATTGCTCCAAAAGCCACGACAAAAACTTTCGTTGTTTTTTTAAGCATTGGGACTAAGACATCATCAAATTTATTGGCAGTACTCGCAGCGATTTTTTCAAAATGTAAGCTGATATAATCCACGATTTTAAGAACTGACCAAACAGAACAGACGGCAGTCATAATATAAGAGCCACGAATAAAAATCTCTAACATCTCTACATCAAATTCTAAAAAGCGAATTCCAATTAACCAGGAAATTGAAAAAGCTAAAAAACCAAAGGGTAATGTTGATTTAAATTGATCATCTTCTAAAAAATCCAGTGATTTGTGATTAACTTTATACCGCAAGTACATGGTTGCGATAAAACGAATAAAAGCAAATGCCGCCAAAGAAAAAAGACTGAGGACGATCAACCCAAGCCATTGCCCTTTTTTTAAAATTAAAAACTCATCACTCGCCCAAGCGGGCATACGCTCTTTGAGACGTGAACGCCAGTTTCTATACTCAGTTACCCCTTCAACAACTTTTAAATTGGCAACTGAAGTGTAAAAATTTTCTATAGATGATACCGTTTCAGGTGAGAACTTCCAAACGCCATCAATCGTTTTCACAATGGCTATTTCAACATCATAAACATTATCTCCTACTGTGACTGTTTGTTTTCTAAAAATCCATTTGGGACCAGTTTCGTAAACAGGTATATGAAAAAGGTTAATTTTGGCAACTCGATCAAGAGTATTTATTAATCTTTCAGCTGTGATTGTACCGGTAATTTGTCTGGCACTAGGGTCAATTTGCGAAAGATCCAATGTTGAACTTGCTTCGCGAAATGCATTGGTGGATCCACTTTTTACTTTTTCCATTGCCATTAAAAAAGTTCGCATTGTCTCTTGAGGGTTTTTTAATTTTTCCTGGAGATCACTACTTATAAATTCTGTGTTTGCCTTAGGAATAACTTTTTCATTACTTCCAGAAATAGTCATGGTCAAAGGATTTATTCCGCTCCAAGCAAATTGACAAATAAATAACAGCGCAAATGTAGATAAACGAATCATAACTTATCCTAAAAAACTAAATTGATAAAAAAATTTACTACTAAAGCCAATCAGGGTCAATTCATTGCTTCTTTTCTTAGCTCTCATCAGTTAAGATTTTTCCATGACAAATCTGGGGAGTTATTATGATTTTTTATCAGCTTAAAGATAACGAAACTTCAACCTTTAGCTATCTACTGGCCGACGAATTAACGAAAGAAGCAGTGCTAATAGATTCAGTGCTCGAAAATATTGATCGCG
>JAURXW010000422.1 GCA_030654205.1 Bacteriovorax sp. | reverse complement strand
AGCATAATTTGCTGTGCCACAAGCAACCAAGATTATTCTGTTGATTTTCCTTAATTTTTCCTGAATTCCGTCTAATCCTCCCAATTTTACCCTGCCTTCTTCAATCATCAATCTTCCTCCGATGGCATTTTCAATTGTTTCGGGCTCTTCTATTATTTCTTTAAGCATAAAATGAGAATAATCTCCTTTTTGAACTTCTTCTAAATCCCAATCAATTTCTTTTTGTAATTCTGGATATAAGCGTAGTGCTTCGAGCATAATATTCAAATTTCGTTTCAATAAAATATGCCCAGGTGTATTTTGTACATCAAAATATGAATCTTGTTCATTTCGTGGCTCCATTCCACAAAAGTTTTTCTTTAAACATGCAACTAATTTCGGAATAATTTGATTACTCAGTCTGAAAATCTCTTTAGCATTTTTCCTGGTTACAAGGCTATGAATATCTAAAGAATAATCGGATACACTTGACCAGTTTTTATTCTTTAAAACATTGCGGCCTAAATTATCCTGAAGTTTTTTAGAATCATGCGCTTCGGATTTAATATTGACAATTTCCTTACTACTATAATCAAACGAATAGATGCTTAAAAAAACAATAATTATTAAAACGGCTCCAAGTTTTTTCTGGGAGTTTGTTATTTTCATTTTGAAAGAATGGCACTTAGCGCGGTTCTTTCATTTTTATTATTTTTAAAATTACTAACAATCTCTTTAATTGCTAAAGAATAGTTACCATCAAGCTTTAATTCCCCAATATAATCAGGAGTAATAGTACCTGAAAAATTTAATATTTTTTCAATGTTTTTTGCAAAACCTATATCATGATTTCGGTATGGAGAATTAACATCTGCAAAACGACAAGTTTGACTAATTGATCCGGAATTATATTTCCCTGCCCAAATTCCTTTTATTAAATTTAAATAATTAATTTTTTGTTGTTTGATTTTCTGTGAAGTTTCTAAAATACATTTATAGTCTGAGATATTTCGATAAACTGGATCGAATCCACTTAGTAAAAGATTGAAGCCATAATCAAAAGTTTGAGAAACACTTTCATATTTTCGATTGGCTAAAAAATCATCAAAATGCCATCTAATACTTATTTGCATTATACTTAAATCAGTTCCATCTGCTCCTCGTATCATTTGATTAGTGCTATTAGTTTCTTTAATTTCTTCACAATTAGGAAAATAAGGCCTTTCAGCATTTTTAAAATATTGTTTAAAAATTTTATAGGTAATCGGACTAGATTTTTTAACTAATTCAGCATTATTACTATCAACATTACAAATGCCTACGTTAACATGTCTAAAATGAACGTAAAGACCTTCATGAAGTGGAACTGCCAATCCCAAAATGAGATAAGCATAATACGCCTGGGTATCTCCTGCCTCAAGGTATTTCCTGGCCTTTTCGTCAGCGCTTTTAAGAATTAGACCTACCAAAGAGTTTACGTATTTTGTTTTTTCGAGCTTATCATTTTGATCATTAAAAACAGGTCCAATTAATTTTAAACTTGGATTAATTGTATACATCATTTTATCAAGACTTTTTATTCGGCTTGGTTCATCTGCATAAAGATGAGTTAGAGAAATTAAAAATATTAAACTTGCAGTTATAAAAGATTCAAAAACAAAAGTCATTGTGATCTCCCTTTTTAAGCCCCAATGAATCCAGGGGGGCTTAAGAGATACAACACAGTTTCTTTGCTAGCAATATAAGGTTGAGAAAAATTAAATGCTATAACTTTAAACTATTTGAAATATTTATTATTCAAACGAAATTAGAATAAATTAGCACCAATAGTTGAAAAATCTGAAATTTCATCAAAACTTTTGACACTTTCTTCGTTGTAAGCATGAAACCCTTCAACTTCGTAGTTAAAAACTTTTGGTCCGCCCATTTCATTCATAATTGATTTTACCATTAAATTTTGGACAATTTTAGAGCCTGAGATATCAGTTGATTGATTAAAAATTCCAAAAAAACTAAATCCATTCTGGGTATTCATCGCCCCAGCTAGGGTAGACGTGTGCATAAGTGTTCCTGTTTTTGCAACAAAGGAATTTTTAAAATCAGCTGATATAATTCTATTTCTAAAAGTTCCACCGTCACTACCCGGAACCGCTACGACATCTTCAATTGTCTTGCCCTGTTTTTCGATACTCTTCTTTAATTCAGAAATTAAATTAAGTGTTATTGAACAAGTTGCAAAATTATCATTACGAATTCCATTAATCATTACAGGCAAACCACTTCCGCTATAAAACGAAACTTGATCTGCGCTTAATTTAAATGTTTCTGTTAAAAATTTAGAAAACTCTTGAGTCCCACCGTTTTGGCGAAAAACTGTTTCTGCCACATAATTATTAGACTTGATATTCATCTGTTTTAGATATTTATATAAACTTGGAGAGGATAAAGTTAGAACCTTAACGTCTGCGTTGTTTGCTAATGGATTGGCTTCAACCATCTTTACATTTTGAACTTCAAAATTAACTTCTTTTCTAAACTTTCCTACCTTGGCCATACTATAAAAGTTCGAATACTCGTCTTTAGAATCTTTAGACCAAGCTTGAGTATTGAAATATTTTTTTAAAAACTTCGACATGGTTATTGAATTAATCGTTGGGTATTCATCGCTTGCGTATTGAACATCAGGATTTATAATAACATTTTTGTCGAAAGTAATCGTATCAAACTTAGTGAAACCAAGTTCATTGAGTTGAGATAAAAGAAAAAACATTTTTTCGTTGCCAAGAAAAGGATCATAACTTCCTTCGATATGCAGGTTGTTATTACTGATATAAAGTTTAGTATTGTATTTATAATCTACACCTAATTTATCAATGGCCCAAAGAGAAGTTAAAAGCTTAGAGACAGAAGCAAGTCGGATTTTCATTCCTAAATTTTGCCCCGTGGCTTTCCCGTCTTTGTCGGTATAACAATAAGCTTGATCTTTTGCGTCTATGCCTTCTGCTTTTAATTGCTGACTCCAAACTTTATCCGTTTGATCATTTGCAAGAACATTAGTAGAAAGTAATCCTAAAATACTGATATGAACTAAAATATTAAACAAGCCTAAATTTTTCATCTTTGTCCTTAAATAAGTTACTTTAAATTAGAATGCTTCATCCAAGGCGGAGTCATTTCGTCAGAGAAACCACTTACTTCTAAAACTGAGTCAGGATGCCCATAATCACTCAACACACCAGCATCAACATAAAAAGCTCCATGCATTTCAGAACTTTTAATTCCATAAACATTTCCTTTTCTACCCAGTTTTCTGGTAAATTTATTTAATTTTTCACCAGGTGTATAAGCGATAGCATCTGGATGAGCGTCGTGCTCATAAGTGCCTACTTCAAGAATCTGGTTCAAAGGACTCGTAGGATCTAGAACTAAAGCACCATCGCCTCTTTTGGCTTCCCAGTATGTATCTAGATCTGATGGCGTTATATTTAAAATTTTTAAAACTTCTTCACGATCAATTGCATGATTTCGATTTTTAGTTAGGACGTATTTCCATTCTTCAGATTGAATCGGATAATTTGTTAATGTCGGATCTAATATTTCTTCTTTGGCATAAATTTTTATTATTGGAGCACCTACATCAATTAATTTACGAATAAATGCGATTGCCTCATTATTATTTCTTGTACAGCCTGAACTTCTGGGATCAGAGACAATATTAATTAATGGCTTTTTTACTTTTTTGATAAATTTATCTTTATCACTTCCCCATCCTAGTGTTCCGTGGGTCCACTGTCCAAATGGCTCGGGAGCAACGAAAGCTGTATACCAACCAAAGGCCCCTCTCATAGTTCCATGTGATTTCCCTTCAGCATCAATAGGCATAAATTGGTTAGAAAACCACTCATTCCAACTTGCATCTGGTCCCGGAGCATCTGGGTAACCTGCTTTATACCAAGACGGATAATGCCCTTCAGGGTCCTGGTAAAACTTAGACCATCCGGTCACACGATAGCTTCCCAATACACTGCGCCCTTTTCCTTTTTCTTCTTTAGGATGATTAACATCTTCACCTACTACAACTTCAGACTCTAGAAGCATTTTATTGGGACAAGAATTGTCCATACATAATCTCTCGTAAAGTCGAAGAGTTTCAGTTGCTACGTTTACAACAACAAAATATTTTCCAATGAATTCTTTATAATCAATTTTTTTAGGAGAAAGTTTTTCTATATTTATAAAATATTTTTCAGATTTAACAATCGGATCGTAAGTTAGAGAGATTTGCACTTCAATTAAATTAGCTGCAGAAATAATAGTTGGGTTAATTATTTTTACTTTTTCGTTTAAACTTAGATCGCCTAAAAACTTCCCCATACTAAAAACAGA
>JAURXW010000421.1 GCA_030654205.1 Bacteriovorax sp. | reverse complement strand
TTTGAAAGAATCGTAATTGATTTTAATACGAATCAAATCCCAAAAGTTTATGGACATATTTCTTCTCTGGATAAAAAACTCTATATTGATCTTTTTGATACAAACCTAGCAAAAGATTTTCAAACAACAGGGAATAAGCATTTTATTGAGAAAATTAATTTTTTCCCTATCGAGAGTAATTATCTTTCGATGGAAATGAAATTTAAAGCAAAAGTGACGGCCGATATTTTTTACTTAGAAAACCCCGCACGATTGGTAATAGATTTAAAAAACTAAATTTAGTTTGGAGTATATACAATGTCTGACATGGAAAATGATTTTCAAGTAAAAATGAAACCGACAGCAAAAGAAGAGCCTAAGTTTCCTGAAATTGTTGTGATTATTCCTATAATGAATAGTCCTATTTTTCCGGGAATGATTGCACCTATTATTTTGAGTGAAGAAAAATTCACCCCAGAATTAGATGAATCTCTTTTAAAAACAGGTTATATCGCTTTAAACCTTGTTAAGAATGAACTCAAAGATGACGAAGGCGAGATTATCCCAGAAGAAGATATTGATTTTGAAAAAAAAGAAATCAAATCTGGCGATATTTATAAAGTCGGTGTTCTTTGTAAGGTTGTAAAAAAATTAAAACTTCCAGATGGATCAGTGAATGTACTTGTTCACGGTATGAAGCGATACAGAGCTTCAGAAATACTTTCTGAATCACCAGTCTTAAAAACAAGAATTGAAGTTTTTGACGATATTTTGGAAACAGATGAAGAACTTGATGCATATACAAGATCAGTTATTAATCAGGTCAAAAAACTCTCTGAAATTAATCCATATTTTAATGAAGAAATGAAATTGGCAATGCTCAATTCTCCGTCACCTGGAGCTTTAGCCGACTTAGTAGCTTTTGCTATTTCGCTCGACATTCCAGAGGCCCAGGATTTTCTTGAAACACTTGTTGTTAAGAAAAGATTCGCGAAACTTCTAGTTTATTTAAAACGTGAAAAAGATGTAGCTGATATTCAAAAGAAAATTTCTGATGAAGTTAACGATAAGGTTAATAAATATCAACGTGAATATTTTCTTCGTGAGCAATTAAAAGTTATTCGTTCTGAGCTTGGTATGGAAGAGGATGACAAAACTCGCGATATCAAAAAAATTAAAGATGAGATTGAAAAAGTTGGAATGCCTGAAGGTATTTTAAAAACGGCGAAAGAAGAATTAGAGCGCCTGGAATTAATTCCAGATAGTTCGCCAGAATATAATGTGGCCCGTACATATTTAAATTGGTTAATTGAATTGCCATGGCAAAAATCAACTAATGATAATGTAGAAATTGCGGCTTCTCGAAAAATATTAGAAAAAGATCATTATGGTTTAGAAAAAGCTAAAGAAAGAATTTTAGAATTTTTAGCGGTAAGAAAACTTAAGCCATCATATGATGGAACAATTCTATGTTTGGCCGGTCCTCCTGGTGTTGGGAAAACTTCGTTAGGAAAAAGTATAGCGACTGCTCTTGGTCGAACTTTTTATCGTTTTTCTCTAGGGGGAATGAGAGATGAAGCGGAAATTAAAGGACACAGAAGAACTTACGTCGGCGCAATGCCGGGAAAAATTATTCAAGCTCTAAAAAGAGTAGAAGTTAATAATCCCGTTATCATGCTAGATGAAATTGATAAGATCGGTAAAAGTTTTCAAGGTGATCCTGCTTCAGCATTGCTTGAAGTTTTAGACCCTGAACAAAACTCATCATTCATTGATAATTATCTTGATATACCTTTTGATTTATCAAAAGTGCTCTTCATTGCAACTGCTAACTATATTAATGATATTCCTGAAGCCTTACTTGATCGTATGGAAGTTATAGAGCTATCAGGATATACACTTGAAGAAAAAGTCGCCATCACTACGAAATGGATTATTCCTCGTCAGCTTAAAAAACATGGACTTCAAAGAGCTGACTTTTCTTTGAATTTAAATGTGATTAAAAAAATAATTGCTGATTATGCTCGTGAACCAGGTGTGCGTGTACTTGAACAACATATTGCAAAGTTATGTCGTCGTGCCGCTCTTGATAAGGTGTCTCATCCTAAAAAGAAAATAAAATTTTCACCAACTCTACTCAATTTAGAGAGCATGTTAGGAACACCAAGATTTCAATCTGAAATTGCTGAAAAGAAAAATAAACCAGGTGTTGTGACAGGTCTTGCGTGGACGGCCTATGGTGGAGAAATACTTTTCATTGAAACTCTTCCACTAAAAGGGAAAGGATTCAAACTCACTGGGCAGTTAGGTGGAGTTATGAATGAGTCTGCAACCTTGGCTTATTCGTATGTAAAAAAATTGCTACAAAATGAAATTGAAGACGCTGAGTTAGCATTGGCAAAATCATTTAAACAATCTAAGTCTGCAGGTGCTGGCGAAAGAAATAAAGTTCATATTGAAACAGAAGATTACCTGGCCGGCCACGAAGTTCATTTGCACTTACCAGCAGGGGCCACTCCAAAAGATGGTCCAAGCGCGGGTATAACAATGGCACTTGCCTTGTACAGTCTTGCTACCAATAGAGCTGTAAATTCTGATTTAGCGATGACTGGAGAGTTAAGCCTAACCGGAAAAGTAATGCCTGTTGGTGGAATAAAAGAAAAAGTTCTAGCGGCCAAAAGAGCGGGAATCAAAACTATTATTTTACCGAAGCAAAATGAAAAAGATTTAAAAGAAGTTCCAATTCTTCATAGAAAAGGAATGAAGTTTTATCCAGTGTCACATTTCGATGAAGTTTTAAAAATAGCACTAAAAAAATAATTTATTGATCCAAACAAGAAGAGGCCGGATCTCCACCCGGCCTCTTTTTCACTACTAAAAATAATATGCTTCCCCGTTAAATTCAGCACATCTATTAGCAGCTCAAAGCTTTATCGGTATTTTAATGAATGCACTGTAGAAATAAAAAGACCGCCTATTTCAGGCGGTCTTTTATATTATTTTTTAAGATAACTTATTAGAATTTTATTAAAAATACTTGAGACTAGAATTCGTCAGAATCATATTCACTGATTGGAGCATGCTTGATTTTTCCAGCAGCAATTTCTCTTAAGGCCGTTACTACTTCTTTGTTCTTAGACTTAACTAGAGGTTCAGCTCCATCACGAAGTTGTTTTACCCTTTTAGTTGCAAGGTGAACTAATTCATATCTGTTTTCAACTTTTTCTAAGCAGTCTTCAATTGTGATTCTTGCCATGGATATCTCCTGCCCGTTAAGGCGCCTAAAAAGGATTATAGAACTTTAGGTTATATTCCCAAAGAACATTTTTGTCAAAGAGAGAAGGGCCCATTGTCCCTAAAGAATTTAAGATTCGAGCTTTTTGTACAGAGCGTCAATCTCGTCTTTGTAGACATTGAGTATGACTTTCTTTTTTAGTTTTAAAGAGGGAGTTATTTGGCCATTTTCTACCGCAAAATCATTCTTGGCGATAAAAAATCCCTTAATACTTTCAAAGCTGGCTAGCTCTGCGTTAGCGGCTTGTATTTCCTGATCAATAACGGCATAAATCTTAGAATCGTTGGCCAGTTCTTCGTAGGGTGGCCGTCCGGAAATTCCCATGGCATCTAGTTCGTCGAGAAAGGCATCGCGATCGATACTGATAATGGCTATTAAGAATTTGCGTTTATCGCCCACAACCATAGCGTTAGAGATGTGCTTTTGAAGTTTTAGAATATTTTCAATTTTTTGAGGAGCTACATTTTTTCCAGCACTCGTAATAATAATATCTTTTTTTCGATCGGTAATTTTAACATAACCATCATTAGTTAATTCTCCAATGTCTCCAGTGAGAAACCATCCATCTTTGTCAAAGGCTTCAGTTGTGGCCGGCTCATTTTTATAATAATTAGAAAATAACGCTTGAGTCTTCAGCATGATCTCACCATCATTTGCAAATTTTACTTGAACGTCTCCAAGTGGGAGCCCAATAGTTCCAGGAATTTGTCGAACAACTGGATTTAAAATACATGGGGCGATTGTTTCCGTAAGACCATATCCTTCAAGGATAGTTAGATTGGCATTTTGTAAAAAAATCATAATATCTGGTGAGAGGGGAGCTCCACCTGAAACTAAAAAACGGATACGTCCACCGAGACGATTGTAAATTTTTTCAAAAACTAATTTATAGGCAATATTTTTTTGAATAATTTGCAAAGGTGTTGGTGATTTATCTTGATTGATTTTTTCGTAATAAGTGTTGGAAACAGAAAGGGCCCATTCAAAAACTTTTTTCTTTAATTCAGATTCTTTTTGGATTGAGTCCATCACCTTACTGTAAATTTTTTCAAATATACGTGGAACTGAAATTAAAATAGTAGGTTTAGCGATTTGAAGATTATCGACAACTTTATCGAGTGATTCAGCGTATACGCTTTCTGATTCAAAGATGAGGTTGAGCAAAGAGTCACATCGACCCAAGACATGTGAAAGCGGAAGAAAAATTAAGAAACGATCCGTCGGTAATATATTTGTTTTTAATGAGCTATTAACATTGTCGAGCATGGCACAAAACGCGGTTTGAGTAATGACAGCGCCCTTAGGGTCACCAGTTGTCCCAGAGGTGTAGATAATAGAAGCAAGATCACTACCAGTTCCACTGGCCAGAGTCTCTTCAAAACGCTTTGGAGAAAGTTGCATTTCGGCAGTTCCAAGTTCTATAAAATGTTGGAAAGTATAAAAATTAATATCTGAGCGTAACTTTTGTTTTGAATCGTCAGAAATATCTTTGATGGCAATAATATATTTCAACAAGGGGAGCTTATCTTGAGTTTCAAGAACTTTTTGCATTTGTCCTTCATTTTCTAAAATCAAAAATTTTGTTTCACTATGATTAAGAATAAACTCTACTTCATGGGCCAGGTAAGTGGGATAAATTGGTGTGACAATTCCTCTAGCAGTAAGAGCAGCAAGATCAAAGAAATGCCATTCTTTACAGGTGTGTCCTAAAATCGCAACTTTTTCTTGAGTCTGAAGTCCCAATTTAATTAGGCCATAAAAATATATTTTAACTTTTTGAAGATAAATTTCATTCGTAAAAAAATGCAAATCATTTCCATCTACCCATCCAATTGCCTTTTTATGGAGAGACTTGGTTGCTTTCTTTAAAAACATTTTAGAAATTGTTTTGTCAGCGATCATTTTTGAGCCTTCATTTAATAAGTTTAATTTAATTTCGGTATGTTACTCCAAAAACCTTTGCGCAATTTTTGCAGTTCAAAGGATTAATTACCGGAGTGATTTATGCAAGAATTAATTTTAGTTATAAGCCGATGCATTTCTAGAAAAAAAGGGCTGGAGAAGGGTTTAGCCTATTATAAATTTCACTTTAAGGGTTATTACGCAGGTGAAAAAATAAAAGAGATTCATTTATATAAAAGCAAAAGAGAGTTGGAAATGGAGCACTTGAGTAAAGGAGATGATTATTTATTATGGGTAAAAAGCAAGCGAGTTTATCAGGAAATCCTAGAGGTAGAATTAATAAAGTATAAAAAAATTATTTAAAATAGGCTCTATGTTAAGATATCTCAATAGAGAGGTTTAAATATGACAGTACCAACAATTGAAGAACTAGCACTTGGAGAGAGAAAATTTTTACATGACATTGCAAACCATATTGTTGTCGCACATGGCATGTCTAGTTTTGTCCTAAGATCGCTAAAAGAGCAGAAGCCTATAGAAGCTAAAGACATAGATCGCTTAGAAAGAGCAATAGAAGCAATTAATAAAATGACGGCAAGTTTAAAAGAAAGAAGAACTTTGCTGCATTCTCTTAACGAGTAAATGCCGGCCACTTTCCATTCTTAATATGTATATAAATTTTTAAAAGGGCGGGCCAAACTCCTTTTAGTAAACCAATATTATAACAAAATAAAATATAATAATGAAGCAGCACAAACCGTAGACTTAGGCGTCGATGAGTTATTATTCCGAAAACGAGAACGGCAATCGTAAATAATCCAATTGCTAGCAAAAACCAAATATTTGGATGAAAAATCATGCCGAAAAAAAACACAGAAAAAAGCAAGGGCAGAAAATAAATGAGTTCATTTTTTTTAGGAGTGGAGAAAAATGTAATAGTTCGGAATTTTCCACTTTGAATTAAAGCAGCACCTAATCTTTCCAGGCTTGCGGGTCTCAAATGATAAACAAAAAGATTTGGATCATAGTGAAAGAGGACATTTTTTTCTGCCATCCTTTTTAATAAATAAAATTCTTCATTTTTAAAAAGCGCTCGGTCAAATGAGAAGCCGTTTTTTTTAAAAAGTTGTGCTTTAAACCACAAATTACAAATAACTAAACTATCTTCACTGGCATGATTATTATAACGAGATTGGCGTGAATGTCGCTTGAAGGCCGGCCCCATGCAAAATGGAGAGGCCAATGCCCTTCCTATAAGAGTTTGCGCAGCTGAGGCGTGTAGTGGCGTTTGATCAGGGCCACTTAAGACATCCCAGTTATTGTTAAAATCTATTTGTGTGAAATAATTATTTGGCAGAATACAGTCATCTTCTAAGAAAAAAATATATTCGCCAATCGCTTTTTGGATTGCGATATTTCGAGCATCAGCATTGGTCGTTTGGGGAATGTGAATAAAGTTAAAATTAGGAAAAGTTGATTTATATTTTTCCCGATAAGAAATATCGCCATTGAGAATAACAATAACTTCAAAGGGAGTATTGAAAATTTGAGTATTGATAGATTGAAGACAATCCATTAAAGATTTTCGTCGATTGAATGTAACAATAATGATACTAAATTTCATAGAGCATCAGACTATTTCAAAGAAATGACTTTGTAAGTAAGTTAATAGTATTTAGCTCTAGTTTTATTATTTTACATGCGCGGAAACGACGTCACCAATCATAAGTTTTCCAATTTCAAAAACGGGAGTTTCGTCAACATTTTCAAATTTGTTGAGCATACCTATTGAAGAACCATCTTCAGAATGTAGTACTTTGACTTCACCAATTTTAATTTTATGGTTAAATCTTTTTTTGCTTTCATAGGGATCAAGAACTGAAACTACGCGAAACACATCAAGCACTGAGCCCTTGACTACGCCCTGGTTTTTTCCCATATCAATGTAAAAATTTTTACGGAGTACTTCTTTTTCTATTCCCATTGGAATGTCTTGAGAAATACTGTAAATAACATAATCCTTAGCAATGGCCATTGATGCAGTGAAAGCTAGTGTAACCATAAAGATAACAGGTAATTCAAAATATTTTTTCATATTAAACTCGTTTCTTATTCAAAGTGCAGTCTTTGAATCTTAAAGAAACTATCGGCACTAAAATGGTAAAAATAAGAACTGGAGAGTTGGAATATTAAATATGGAAGGATTTGCCTATTAAAGCAAATCCTTTAGCCTGGATATCAACTATTTAACTCGAACGTATTTAGGGTAATTGGTAGTTAAGTCTGAAGGACGGTAGTTTTTGAGATTGTCATGGTACAAAATAAAATTGCGAGAATAATATAGCATAATCCATGGGGTATTTTGATTAACTTCTTTTTCCATTTTATTAATAAGATTTTTTTTCTCTAATCCATCAGGAAGTTTAATTAAACGATCATACATTTGATTAAAAAACTTATTTGTATAAAAGGATGCATTAGGACCAGGGGGATAATTACTTGAAACTAGAAGTTGAAAAACATTTTCAGCATCAGGATAATCGAGAGTCCAGCCATCTTGAAAAAATTGTAAATGGCCAGTGCGAGACTTTTCTAAATATTGTATATAATTATTTTTTACAATTTTAACTTTAATTCCAATTTGAGATAATTGTTCTTTAAAGAATTCCGCCTTATCAATATCTACTTTAGATTCACTTCTTGTGTCGTAAATTAACTCAGGTAAGTTTTTTCCATTTGGGTAGCCGGACTTGGCCAATAAGTTAATAGCATTGGCGCGGTTAAAATCATATGGCAAGGTGGCCGATGGGTCGTAACCTAAAATGCCTGGCGGAAGAATGGAATTCGCTTTTTGACCAGTATTATTCGTAAAAAGTTGAATATATTTATTCACATCAATGGCGTTTGCAATGGCCATACGAAGATTATAATTTTTACCAACTAATGAGTCTCTCATATTAAATGAAAGCCACCAATAGGTAAGGGTCGGCAATGTTTGAAGACGAATATCTGTTGCTTTAATTTTTTCTTGCAAATTTCCCACATCATCAAAAACTTGAGAAAAATATTCTTGTGGTAAAACAATATAATCCAATTCATTTTTAATAAAAAGTTTGTAACGAAGATCATTTTCTTTAATAATTTTAAAATGAATGGAATCAATAAATGGAATTTTTTCTCGGCTGTCTTTTAAAAGCCCACGGCTATTAGCATATCGATCACCTTCTGAAGGATAAAAACTTTCGTGGTAACCATCATATTTGCTTAGAATTATTTCTTTTGATGGATCAATTTTGGATATATAAAATGGCCCCGTTCCTGCGGTGTGGAGTCTTAAATCATTTTTTTCATATTCTACGACTTCCATCGGCAAAGGAGAAAGAAAACTCATGGCCAGTTTATAGATAAATTGAGGAGATGGCTGAGTTAGATCGATAATAAGAGTGTAATCATCGGGCGCAGTAACTCCTTTAATAGAAGTTTTTTTTAATTTATTGAAATCGTTGCCTACTATTTTTTTAAAATCATTAACCCCTTCAATAACTCCATCAATAACCCACCAACCAGTTGAGTTTAGCGGCGTGAAGGACAGACGTTTAATTTGTGTTATAAAATCAGCGGCTTTTACATAACGAGTTTTTCCGTTAAATGCAGGATGATTATGATAGCGGATATTTTTTTTTAATTTAATTACGTATCGTTTACCCTGATTTTCCATAGTCGGCATACTTTCGGCCAGTAATGGCTTGAGTTCGTATGGGCGATTCAGATAATGATACTCAAATAACTGTTCATAGATATTGTAGATAACAGATCCTGAAACATTATCGTAAGAATTTACAGGATCAAGAGTTGAAACTTCGCTCGTTAAAGAAATTTTTAGTGTTTTTAAGTTTTTGTGATCTTCATTTTTACTACAGCCAAAAATAAGAATACAAAATAAAATAATAAACTTTTTCATATTAATTCAGTTCTCTCAACTCAGTTTAGCAATTAATAAATTTTGAGCATGCGGTTTAATTTTAGCAATCAAATTTGCATCTCCAGATCCTTGGGCCATGTCGGGCTTGCCGCCACCTTTGCCATTTATAACAGAAAGAATTTCTTTTAATAATTCACCCGCATTAATTTTCGATGCACCTTTACTTGCACGGACTAAAACAGATCCATTTTTATTATAGAGAACAACAGCACCGTTTTGGAATTTACTAATAAATAAATCTGATAGCTTTCTTAAGTCATTTTCAAGAGGCACTTCGATAATCGCGATATCAAGTCCGCCTATTATTTCTACAGTTGAAAATAGCTCTTTTGATTCTGAAGCTTGAATTTTATCTTTTAATGATTCTATTTCTTTTTGTTTTTCCTTGGCGTCTCTAATAAGATTTTCAATTTTAGCAAAGGCTTTATCCTCTTTATCATTAAATAGCATTTCTACTTTTTTAAGTATTTGTGATCGATGAGATAAATAATTTATGGCCGTTTCAGAAGTAGTCGCTTCAATTCTACGAACACCCGTTGCGAGCGAAGTTTCAGAAAGAATCGTAATTAGTCCAATTTCGCCAGTGTTGTGTACATGAGTACCTCCGCATAATTCGGTTGAAAATTTACCCATGGTTAAAACTCGTACAATATTGCCATATTTTTCACCAAATAAGGCCATAGCACCTAGTTTAACGGCCTCATCCATATTCATGATATTGGCGGCGACACTCATGCCTTTTTGAATTTCAGCATTAACTAAATTCTCTACTTGTTGAACTTCATCTTTTGTTAAAGCTTGAAGGTGAGTAAAATCAAATCGTAATTTTTCAGCAGTAACCAATGAACCCGCTTGCTTTACATGGGGCCCTAATACTTTCATGAGTGCAGATTGTAGTAAGTG
>JAURXW010000420.1 GCA_030654205.1 Bacteriovorax sp. | reverse complement strand
GGAACAGATGTTCATGAAAGAATTTTTTTATGTTTATTAAATAAAATCCCACCCATCGTCCTATCAGATGAACACCAAGATTTTAAGTGGATCGATGTGGACAAAGTCGCAGTAAAGGATTTTGTTTTTCCAACAAATTTTGAAGCTTTTCAAAAAGCCATGGAGTTTGTAAAAAAATGAGAATTTTATTAACTTTTCTCGCTCTTTTTTCATTTGGTCTTTTGGCCCAAGAGCAAGTGCCCTATACAGTCTATTTAAAAGCAGGAGCAATTCTTACTAAAATTACTGATAAGTCTGAAATGATTTTAAGCAAAGGCATTTATGCCAAAGTGCTGGAGATCAATGCAAAAAGAAAAGAAGTTTTTAATGTTTACGACAAAAATAATATTGCTCAATATTTAGTGAGCGCCGTTGGGATAGTAGAGATTGCAGAAGATGCAAAAATTCTTCCATCTCTTGATCCTTTAAAAGAATATCCTGCAAAAAGTTCTTTTAAGGCAATTAATAAATTGGCGCAATTTGATTCACAGCTTAGTTTGCATTTTGATTCACTTCAAGTATCGGAATTAAACAATATTTACAATGATCAAACATCTTCTGTGTTATCTAGCCGCTATGAGCTTAGAACACTTTATGTTTCAAATCTACCAATCGAGTTTGGTTTTGTTCTTAATTATCAAAGTGCATACTGGAAAAATGATATCGAGGAAGTAAAATTATCTATTTTAACTTTTGGCCCTCAATTTAAATACAATTTTTTTGTAAATGAAGATTTAAATTTTCATGCCTTAATGAGCTCTGAAGTAGCCCCGATTTATCAAGGTTCAACGGCACTGTATAATGATAAATACTCTGCGATAATTTTAGATTTTGGAATAGAAAGCGAGTGGGCCACATCTTTGGGGAAATTTGAAATTGGTGGGCACTTGAGACATCATAAAGTTTCATTAACTAAATCCAATCGCGAAAACTTAGAATTACTTCCTAAAGAATTGAGCCTGAACTCACTTGGCGTAATGATTGGCTATAAAATGGATTGGGATTTATGAAAAAAATTATTTTACTCTTAAATTTTTTATTAATGACGAAAGCTTATAGCTACGAAGCCATAGTCATTGTCCTAGAAGCCCCACTTTTAAAAGAAGCAAAGCTCGGCTCAACTGTTTTGCAGGTATTAAGAAAAGGCTCAAAAGTTTATGTTCCAAATGAAATTGGCAATCAAAATGAGTTACCTGAATTTGTTCAAACTTACGACCGAGTCGGAGATATAGCGTTTATCCCTAGCAAATACATTAAAATGATAACTCATGATTTAAGTGAAAATAAAACATCTATCACATATCCGGTAAATGATCCGACTGATTATCGACTTGAAGAGCCTATTCCTGAAACATACCCATTTGATAACAGCCCCTATCTGCGGGCCAGTTTATCCTATTCAATGGGAAATAACACAAAAACAACAGCCGATTACGATGCCAGCTTTGCAGACCAAAACTTTTCTTCTGAAATCGGTGCACGATTTAGTTTAACTCGCAAAATATCTTTTGATAAATACGATCGATACTACTTTGGCCTAATTAGTTTTATCTCTAGCGCTAATAATAAAATTCTTTTTAAAAATAATAACTCGGTTACCGAAAACCATTTGGTTTTTAGATTGGGTCCGAGTATTAGCTATGATGCCTACAAAAATAATGATTACCGCTTAACTATTGGAACTGGTTTCACTTATAATTATCATCTGACAAATTTAAAAGTTGATGCGCTAGAAACCTCAGAAGAGATATCTTTTAATGGTTATTCACTTTCTCCGCTTGCCAATATTTACCTTCAAGCACTCGATGTATTTCCCAAAACGGATTTATTGCTTGGCTCTGATCTCTCCTTTTACCTTCCTCATTCTCAAATTTCAAAAACAGCATCTGGACAAATTAGTTCTGGTCTTAAGTCTCAAGTTTCATTTTTTTTAGGACTGCAGGCTAAATATTAACAATACCTGAGTGATCCATTTCGATTAAGTATAAAATTTTGACAACTTTTTTTAAAAATATTTTTAAAATGTCTAAAGTTTTGACAACGCCACACGAAAAGAGAGGAAAGAGACAAACTCTTTATTAGTTTCACGGAGGAAATAATGAAAGCAGCAAGCACAAGCACACAATCAAATGAAGTTCTTTTTCAAAAGCTAGGAAACACTTGGTACGTATTTACAGAAATCAAGGGCGACATGGTTTATTCTGCGTTACCAAATGGAATGAATCCCCATACAACCAAATTAGAATTATTCGAAGTTATCGAAGAGCATATGGAAAAAGTTTCAAGACACTATAGCAGTGCTAGAAAACCTGAGCTTGTGGCTTAATAATCATGGGTGCTCAAAAAAAATATATTCCACTACCAACTCCTGAGAAAAAAAAGCCAGCAGACGACTCAGCAAGTAATATTGTTCAGAAAGCTGAAATCGAAAGAATGAAAAAATTGCTCAGTGAGAAAATAAAAGATCCGAAGCTTGCCAAAAAAGCAGCACTCATAATTGCTGAAATGCTCAATCAAAAAGACTAAATATTAAAAGGAGAGAAGCAATTCTCTCCTTTATTAAATCTCGAAAAAATTGCCTTTTCATTTCCTCTCAAAAGATCAAAAATGGGAAAGAAATTTAAATTTAATACCTAACAAGTGAGATTATATGTCAGTCAATCAAGTTCCATTTATTACCTTAAATCGATTTGAAAATGGATTCCGTGAAAATTTTCTCAGTGGTGTGGCCACTCTTTTTGATAAAACTCAATTTGTTGGTGGACCGGTTGTGGCCGAAATGGAAGCTGAACTTATTAAATTTGTGAAATCAAAATATGCTATTGGTTGTGCCAATGGAACTGATGCCATACAAATCGCTCTTAGAGCAGTTGGTGTTGAAAAAAATGATAAAGTACTTGTTCCTGATATGACTTTTTGGGCCACATTCGAAGCTGTCGTAAATGTTGGAGCTAATCCTGTAACCGTAGATGTTAACCGCGAGACTTGTCACTGGGATTTAGAGACATTTAAAAAAGCGGTTAATCAATTTAAACCAAAAGCTGCAATCATGGTTCATCTATACGGTTGGGCTAGTCCTGACACAATGGAAATTAGAAAGTTTGCAAAAGATTCTGGCGTGTTGTTAGTCGAAGATGGAGCTCAATGTTTTGGAACAGAAATTAATGGTGAATCGGTTTTAGGGTCTGCCCTTATTTCAACTACCAGCTTTTATCCAGCAAAAGTCCTTGGTGCTTCGGGAGATGCTGGAGCTATTTTTACTAATGATGAAAAACTTAGTCAGACCTGTAGAATATTAATTAATCACGGGCGAACAGATCATTATTCCCATGGATTGATTGGATGGAACTCTCGCATTGGTGTTTATGAATCACTCTTTTTAAAATTATCATTAGAACATATCCAGGCCCGTCTTGAGAGTCGTAAAAAGGCGGTAAAATATTATGCAGAAGCTCTTCAAGGACTACCATTAAAACCACTCACTGCTGACTCACGAGTCACTGAAAA
>JAURXW010000409.1 GCA_030654205.1 Bacteriovorax sp. | reverse complement strand
GTTGCAATCAACTCTAAGTTAAACTCGTCTCGGCAGATAAAATCTGCCGAGACTTAATTTTTCAGATAAATCCTTCTAAAATATTTTACAATTCTATAAGATGCAAAAGATATAAAGGGTGCCACTAAAACATCAACAGTGTAATGAACCTTCTGCAATAGTACCCCACTCGCTACCGCTATAAATATCATAAAGAAATGCTTTTTAATTCTTTCAGGAACGGTTAAAAACAACAAAAACATTGTTGCCGTATGACCTGAAAAAAATAAATCATTAACTAATGTCTTTCCTTTTCCAAAGAACTCAACGAATGGGTCTTGCAATAAAATCATTCCTGGAGGAGGAGAAAGGGGCAGGACATACATCATGAGGATTCGAATTAAAACCATTAGGGTATAAGCTTCAAAAAGTATTATTAAACGATCCGGAAATACAATTAAAAAACTTATTGCAAATAAAATAGCGCCATAAATAAATACAAAAATATAATTGGTCAAATCAATCGCTTGAAAGATACTTAAAAATGGATCGTTAAATTGAAATCCTCTCCTTGCTTCAATGAACACTGTAAAATGAGAAAAAGTAAGCATCGTAACAACTAATATTAATAAAGAAACAGTGAATTCTATAATAATTTTTTTATTGTTCCATTCAATCTTCAAGTTTTCATTTTTTCTTTTTAACGAGAATGTCATAAGATTCCTTTTAATAAAGTTAAGATAGGATATAGACCACCTCCGTCAAAAAAACTCATACACTTTTCTTATGGAACCAATTCAGATAAAGGATTTTTTATTCCTAATAATTCATGATTATTAACTAAGCGGGTAAATATTTTATTTACGCAATTAACCTGAGGGAGAAAAAAATGAAAAAATCAGAGTTTTTAATGTCACTATTTTTAGGTCTTGGCCTACTATCATTTACTGGTTGTGGAAAATCGACAACAAATGCATCAACACCAAAAAGTGAAATAAATACTCTTGATATTAAGCCAGAAACAAATAAGTCTGACACTGTTGCCAACCATAATGTTAAAGCTATCAACCTACGTAGCATTGCTGATTTTGCAATTTTTGCACATTCCTCAATCTCTTCAACTCCTAACTCTACCATTAATGGTAAGGTGGGCTTAAGACCTGCATCACGTTCGCTAATCACACTTGATCCATCGGAAGTTAAAGGTGGCCAGGCCGATATATTGGCCGGAGACGATCTAGAAATTGAGACGGCTACTTATGTAAAACAAGCTAAACTAGATATGATAAATGCTTTTAATGAAGCTGAAATTCTTCTACCTGATGCTGATAAAATTGGACTTTGGAATGGTAACTTATCTAAAAAAGTATTGGCAGCTGGCATTTATGAGTGGAACTCAAGAGTAACCATACCTCTAGATTTAATTCTTGAAGGCAATGAAAATGACGTTTGGATTTTTAAAATCGCTGGTCAATTAAGAGTTGGTAGTGATGTTCACGTAATCCTAAGCGGTGGAGCATTGGCTAAAAATGTTTTTTGGCAAGTTGGTGATGATGTTCTAATTAAAGCTAGAAGCTCGATGGTTGGAACAATTATTTCTCAACAAACATTTGAAATGAAAGAACAAGCAAGTCTAATAGGCAGAGCATTAGTTAAAAATGATAAACTTATTTTAGATAAAAATACAATATCTCTACCATAAAAGAATCGGGCCATTGCAAGATGGCCCGATTTTAATTTTTCAGGTATAGTTTTCTAAACTATGAAAACTGAACTTCAAAGAATATTATCTAAGCGTGGAATTGCCAGCAGAACAGAAGCTGCCCAATTAATCAAAAGTGGCCAAGTCAAAGTCAACGGCCAAGTTTGTACAGATCCATCGCGTGGCTTTGATCCCAGAGCGACGATAGAAGTATTTAATCAAAAAATCCAAATTATTAAAAAATATTATCTGGCATTAAATAAGCCCAAAGGCTTAATCGTTAGTCGTTCAGATGAAAAAGGAAGACCTACAGTCTATGACTGTTTAAAGAGCTGGAAAGGGCCTTTACTGCAGGCAGTGGGTAGATTAGACCAGGCCAGCGAAGGATTACTTTTATTTACAAATGATCATCTATGGTCAAATTTACTAATGGATCCTAAAACTCATATTAAAAAAATATATCACGTTCAAGTTACACCCATTCCAACTTCAGAATGCCTCGAAGAACTTTCATTAGGTGTAATTATTGATGATAAAAAAACACTTCCTGCAAATTTTAATTTTTTACGCTCAGGCGACAAGACTGCATGGATCAGTATTGAACTTCACGAAGGCCGAAACCGTCAAATTCGCAAGATGTTTGAATCTAAAAAAATCGAAGTCATTCGACTACTTCGAGTACAGATTGGCAACTTAGAAATAGGCCCACTTCAAAAAGGCGAATGGAGAGAACTTGAAGCCAATGAAATTCAAATTTATAATTAGCTAATTGCTTTTTTTATATTATGTAAATACACAATTAAATGCCGTTTAAATAATTGTACCTGCTTCCACAGTGCTAAACTTTTAACTTTCGATAATAAATCGTCTTTCCAGACTTTCCAGCGCGGATACCATTTCGCAAACCAATTAATTTTCATTAAACTAGGCTTTGTTAATTGAAATATTCGAGCACAAATGGCAGTTCCACATATTTTGGCCCCAACAAGTAAAATGGTTCCAGGTACTAAATGACCTTTCCCAAAAAGATAAATTGCAAAAATTTTAACGGGCAAAAGCATTAAAACTGGAGCTCCAAAAACAAATAGTACAAATCGTGGAGGCAAGGCTTGAATTTTTTTTTCAACCAAGCCCCAAAATGGGTGTCTTGCAAGAATTGCAAAGAATCTGGCCAAAGGCTCCCAACCCCATTCTTCAAAAATAAGGATTAATGCAATCGGATACAATAATAAAAGGCGTATGAACTGAGGTGCTTTTTTATTTTCCATTTTATTTTGTTAAAATACTAAGAAGATTAGTGCTTGAATAATGGCGATTAAGACAGCTCCAATGATAGCGGCAGTCCATGTTTTAATTTCAAACCCTTTTATAATAAAAGCTGTTATTTTAAGGACAATTGCGTTTACAACAAAAGTAAAAAGCCCAAGCGTTAGCAAATTTATTGGAAATGTTAAAAATAAAAGAATTGGACGCAAAAAGATATTCAATATCCCAATTAAAACAGAAGCAATAAGGGCCACGCCAAAACCTGTAACTTGGAAACCTGGAACAATAAATGAAGTTATCAATAAAACCAAAGAGGTTAAAAACCATACGTAAAATAAATGAGTCATGCCTTTCCAATTGTTAATTAATTACAATTTTAATTGTAATCATTTATGTAACTGAATACCAACTTTCTGTGCGATTATCTGGCAAATGTGAATCAAACCATTGAATTATATATTCAACCAACTTACCTTGATTTCTTTCAGACTTGCTTAATATCGCAATTTGCGAATTTGGTAAAACTTCAGCTGCTATTTTAGTTCCTTCAATGACCTCCAGCGCTTCCTGATTTATTAAAGATAAAACAGGGAGATAAATTGAGGAAAGCGTTTTTTTATTCATTATATCAAGCCTGTCATTAATATTCAAAATCGCAAACAGAGACAGGTTGGAGATATTAGAGCCTAATGATTTTGCTACAGCACCACAAAGACAAATTGGAGTGCTTATTTTGTACAATTTATTCTTCATAAGCCACTTAACGGCTATTTCTAATTGTTTGGATTCAAGATCCTCTAATATCAAAATCGCATATCCAGCATTAGTAAGATCTTTAAAGAACGAACGATCGAAACTCTCCTCATTCTTTTCACCGGGATTAGAATATATAATCCAAGATTTAATTTTTTCGGATTTAACGATTGTTCCTTTTAACTTTATTTCCAAATCTTCTATTAGTATTTTTTCGAAATATATAAAGTTTTGACTGGATGAGAATTCACTTAATATATCGATTGTATCTTCAATGCTTACAGGTGAAAAATCTTGGTAATACTCCTCCATTGTCATCATAGGATTGATATTTATTACTGCAAAGTCTTGCATATTATTTTTGAAATAGCTTATAACATCCAAAGATGCTACCGGAGTTGCAATAAAGACCTTCTTTACCTTTTTTAATTTCAATATTTCTAAAACATTTTCTATTACATTTTCAAAAACAATTCCATCGTCTATTAATATAATATCTTTCCCTTTCAGAGGGATTTGGGCATATTCTCGTCTTAAGGATTCACTTATTTTATTAACTACTTTCAGACTCGAATCTTTTAACAAACCTATTTCTGATCTTTTATATCCAACATTTTCAATCGACTTTGTATTATAAAAAACTTCACCACCTTCACTGATTACACCTAGAGAAATATTAGAAAAATAAGGAGCTCGAATCTTTTCAATAATCAATACATCCAACGGGAGTTGAAGAAGTTTTGCAACTTCAAATGCAACTTGTACTCCTCCACGCCATATTCCAAGTACAACTGTATTTTTTTTATCAAAATTTAACTTTGATACTTTTTTTGCTAACTCGATGCCAGCATGTCTACGGTCATAAAATATCATGAACCCTCCAGATTAATTTGCCTAAATATTTAAGAGCTTTAGTCATCTTAAGGTAATTTCAGCCGAGTTCAATTTCAGATTTATTGTGAATTTTATAGATTAAAACTATGAATCATTTTGGTGAAAGATCACTTCCGATCAAGAAATTGACCGGAAGTGAAACGGATTATATTCCCAATCGTTTTTTAAAATCATCTTCTAGCTTTTTATAAGTACCATCAGCTTTAATGGCCGTAAGTCCTTTTTCAAAAACTTCTGTATACTTTGCGCCATCTTTATGAACTTTTGAAAAACTTAAGAAAACTTTATCGGTAGAAATATTTCCAATTTTTTTAATTTTTGAAGCTAATCTAGCGTCACTTTTTAAAATATAAAAACCTGGCATCCCAAAGACTGCGGCATATGAAATTCTTTCTGCTGCAAGTTTTTCAAATTGAGATTTTTCAGATGGAGTTACTTCTTTCAAGATTTTAGTATTGTCAGTAAATTCTGGAGAATAAGAATAACCATTAGTTATTCCAACTTTCTTACCTTCTAGATCTTTCAAGGTAACATTTTGTTCTTTAGATGAAGTAGGTCCCCAGATATCCATCGAGGCTTCAAACATTGGTGTTTTATGAAATAAATATTTTGTTTTATTATCATTGTCCATTACTGTATCAAAGCAACCCAGGACGTCACCTTTTAGTGCCTCATCCATGCAGCGAGCATAAGGGAGTACTTTAAAATTTACATCAATTTGTTGAGACTTAAATGCGGCCTTAATAATTTCAGGGGCAAATCCTTCAATGCCTTTTCCATCTTTAGTGGCCGATGAAAATGGCGCCCAATCGTCTTCTCCAGCGATAGTAATTGTTTCTGCTTTAATTGCTGGGGAAATAATAGCAGCAGCAAGCATAATTCCTAAAAATACATTTTTCATTAAAACTCCATTTTGAATTGTTGCCTAATTATAAATTAAACAAGAATTGAAAAAAAGAGGCAAAATTAATCAAAAAATCCGATCTATTTTTGTCAACTATTGACATTGTTAATTACAACCATAATTCTGAAAATTGCCTCTCCAAATTATCTCTATGCTCAGGCGCTGCGATTGTAATCAGCGCTTTGGCCCTTTCCTCTAAAGTAAGTCCATGCAGGTAAGCGACACCATACTCAGTGACAACATATTGTACGTGGGCCCTCGTTGTAACAACTCCAGCTCCAGCTTTTAAAAATGGAACAATTTTACTTTCGCCTCTTGATGTTTTCGATGGAATGGCAATAATGGGTTTTCCACCCTTAGAGATTGCAGCACCTCGAATAAAATCCATTTGCCCCCCTACTCCTGAATATATTCTGGAGCCAATTGAATCCGAACAGACCTGGCCTGTTAGGTCAATTTCAATTGCACTATTAATGGCCACAACTTTTGGGTTTTGCGCAATAATATGTGGGTTGTTGGTGTATGAACAATCTAGTAAAAGCACTTCCGTATTATCATTAATAAATTCATAGATTTTTTTTGTACCAATGACAAAACTTGATACAATTTTGCGGGGATGTTTAGTTTTATGCTTTCCTGTAATAACTCCTTTTTCGTACAGGGAAATAATTCCATCAGAAAACATTTCAGTGTGAATTCCCAAATCCTTGTGATTACCAAGTAACGACAGCACTGCATTTGGAATAGAGCCGATTCCTAATTGCAAGGTTGAACCATCTTCTATTAGTCCCGCAATATTTTTACCTATTGCCAATTCGACTGAAGTATTAATTTCAACCTTACTCTCATAAAGAGGAGCATCATGAAAAATCGCCTTCGAAATTTTGGAATAATGAATTTGCTCTCCAAAAGTTCTAGGAAGCTGAGGATTAATTTGGGCAATTATTTTTTTTGCGGTATTTAATGCTGCAATTGAAACATCAACCGATGGACCGAGGCTACACATACCGTGTTGATCTGGAGGAGTTAATTGCACCAAGGCCACATCCAGTTCTACTTTTTTATTATAAAACAAATGTGGAATATCACTTAAAAATATTGGAATATAGCTTGCCGCGAGATGATTATTTTTAGCCTGGCGAATATTGCTTCCGTTGAAAAAAGCATGCACCTTAAAACTTTCTTTATGTTCTTCTTTGGCATACGAGCAGTCCCCCTCAGTATGAATATGGTAAATTTGAACATTTTTTAATTCGAAAGAACGTCTGACCATGGCCTTTACTAATTCTTCAGGTGTTGCCGCAGCTGAATGAATAAAAACTAAGTCATTTGATTTAATTTCTTTAACAGCTTCGTCAGATGTAACATATTTTAACATTTTAGAGTCTCCAATTTTTTTTATGATACCTCGAACAAATTAAAAAAACATAAGATAAATCATGTTCTTTTGGAACTTCAACGATTATCTTTTCACCATGACTTTTTATAAATTTGAAGAAATAAACACAAATCACACATTTTTAGGCGGAAAAGCCTATGCACTAGGTTTAATGGCAAATGCGCATTTTCCAGTTCCTAATGGCGCCGTCCTTTCCCAATTACCTAGCGAAAACCAGGAGTGGGAATTTATTTTTGAATGGTGGAAAAATTTAGGATCTCCAAAACTGGCCATCAGAAGCTCGGCCCAAGGCGAGGATTCTGGGGATCAAAGTTTTGCTGGTCAAAATTCTACTTTTTTAAATATTTGTGACACTGGTAATATTAAAAAAAGTGTTGAAAAATGCTTTGAATCTATTAATAAAAAATCAAGCGCTTTATACCGTGAACACTTTCTCAAAGAAAAAAGTAAAAGTGTTCAAATGAACGTCGTCTTACAAATTATGGTAGACCCACTCTACTCTGGAGTCTTCTTTAGCATAGATCCCCGCACAAATGAAAAAAATTGGGTTTTAGAGGCGATTGAAGGTTACGGTGAAGATTTAGTCTCTGGTAAAAAAACGCCATTTCATTTTGTGCAAAATAAAAATCCTCAAACCAAGCTTTTTAACCTTGAAGAAGTTGTAGAAATCGGAAACAAGGTGAGAGATTATTTTGGATTTGAAATTGATATGGAGTGGGCCATTGATAAAAATAATAAATTTTATGTTTTGCAAGCCCGTCCCATTACTGCCCTTTCCGGAAAAACTAGCAAGAAGAAATTAATCAATGAAGAAATTGATCGCTTAATAAGAACTCACGATGCCAATACAATATGGGATGGACAAACTTTTTCAGAATGGAGCGGTCCTCCTAGCGAACTAACCTTTAGTATTTGGCGAGAGGCATTTTCTGCAAATCGTGCATTTTCGAGTGCTCTCAAAAAACTTGGATATTTAGGTGTCAATGAAGAAATAAAAAATGAAACACATACATTACTTGAAAAAATATTTGGACGTGCCTACGTCAATATTTCCCTTATGGCACCTCTCTATTTTGGATCAATACCATATAAAATGATCCCAAAGCCTCATCCTCATTTGAAATTTGATTATCATAGAATGACTTTTTCAAACTTCATGCATACTCCATTAACTATGTGGAAAATGCTACAGGTTGGCTGGCGTCTCTCTACCGAAAGAAGAACCTATCTTGATGAGTGTATAAAAGAGCTTAATTTCTTTAAAATAAAACTAGCTACAGAAAACTATCAGCAACTTGATACTCAAGAACTTATCAAATTATTTGTTCAAGATGTTGAAACTTTTTCATCTCAAGTTTTGGTCTACCCACTGGTATTAATCATTTTAATTGAATCAACATCACAAAGTCTACGTGCCATGCTTGATGGGGTAATTCCTCCTAGTGAAATTGAACAAAAGCTAAAAGAATGGATGTCGAATGATCTCCATACTGTCACTATGAAAATGAATGAAGACTATCAAATCGCTTGTCTCGATGAAAGTAAACGTGCTTCTTTTTTAAAAATATATGGACACAGAGGACCAGGAGAATTGGAGTTAAGCCATTTGAGATGGAGTGAACTTGCAGATAAAATATTTTACAAAAATATTCCTGGAATATTAAACAAGTCTTCAAAGAATGATGTTCTTTTAGATATCAGAGCTCTTAAAACATACAAAAAAATTGCTATTGAAAAAGAATGGCTATTGCTTAAAGAAATGTTGGAATTACGAGAAGCTTGGAAGATGAATCTTTTGAAACCTTATGCCGAGATAAGAACTCTCGCACTCGAAATTGCCACACGAGAACGTCTAGCCGACAGTATTTTCTGGCATGATTATAAAGAAATAGCTGCACATCAATTTAATGCAGAAAAAGCGCTAGAAAGAAAAGAAAAAGCCAATCTGTTGAAATCGATTTCACTTCCTCCAATTCTGTGTTTAAAGGAATTGCGAGCAATAACAGAAGAAAAGATTTCAAGCAAATCTCAAGATAAATCCCAATTTTTAACTGGTACACCATTATCGCCAGGTTTTGTTTTTGGAGAAGTACGAGTAGTTATCGATCCAGAAACAATAGATACTAATCTCTGGCCGGAAAATGTTATACTGGTGGCCGAATCTACCGACCCAGGATGGACTGGTCTTTTTTTAAAATCAAAAGCTGTTATTGTAGAAAAAGGTGGTGTTCTTTCTCATTGTGCAATTGTCGCACGAGAGATGAACCTACCAGCAATAAGTGAAATTAAACAATGCCATTTACGATTTAAAGATGGCGATAAAATTTGGGTTGATGGAAACAATGGACGTATTACCTATTCTTAGCACACAAGTGAATAATCTAAATTATTCCTTGGCAATTATTCCTACTGTGCTTATCCCTTTAACAGGACTTGCTGTTGTATTGACTTCTGTTGCCAGTGTAGTTGCTGGATGGTTAGGGATCAAACTAAAAACAGAAGGTCCCAAGCAATTATTAGAAGTGCTTCTAACAAAAAAAGTTTTAATTAGTGCGTTTATATTAAACTTTGCAATGATTGGTGCTTACCGTGCTTATAAATTTACAACAACTCTCCCAAGTCCATTAATCTCAATAAAATATCATTCGACAAAAAATGCAGAAGTTTCAACAGATCACTACGAAAATTCAGTGGGACGTATTCATAGTTACAAACGAATATTAGTCACTAATTCTGAAAAACTAAAAATTAATGAGATGAATATAACTGAAACTTGGACTCAAAAATTAAAAAAAGGAGCTTTTCGCTCAGGAGCTATTAGTGGAGGCTCTATCTTTTTTGGCGCTGATGATTTATATGTCCACGAACTCGATCTTATCACTGGAAATCAAAAACGCCGCTTTTATGTTGGAACTCAAGTAACAACGAGACCTGTTATATTTAATAGCCGGCTTTATGTTGGCGAGGGTAACCATGAAACTCATCACGCTAGAATTTATTCTTTTGATCTAATCTCGGGAAAATTTATTGGGGCCTTTCAAACCAAAGGTCATACAGAAGGTCAACCGCTGATTGAAACATATAAAAACGAAACTTTACTTTTTTTGACCGCCGGAAAAGATGGCCTCTATGCTATTAACCCCACGACGTTAAAAGAAAAATGGCATGCCATAAATGGTCACCTAGATGCCACTGTTAGTATCGAAGCTGGAATTATTTATACCGGAACAGGAAAAGAAAAAGGAAATAATAGCGATCGCACTTATGCTACAGCCTATGAATTTTCAACTGGCAAAATTATTTGGAAAAAAGAGCTTCCACTCTCCAATTGGATGCATCCAATTATTGGTGCAAACGATATTTGTTATGCTTTAGGCGAAATATATTTCGCTTCAGATGTGGGCCTTCTTCATTGTTTAAATAAAAAAACAGGCGAAGCAACTTTCTCAATACCATTTGATGCACCAATGACGGGCAAACCGTTAATTCTCAAATCAAAAGATAATGAGATGGCCGTTGTTTCCAGCTTGCATGGTGAAGTT
>JAURXW010000402.1 GCA_030654205.1 Bacteriovorax sp. | reverse complement strand
GGTCATCCCTGCTCTGAAAGATGCTTTTTTAGGATACCAAATTAATTTTGTACCAACTCCAACTTCAGTTAACAGCGGCCCCGTTAGATAATCGCCCTTAGCCAAAATTCCACCAAAAGCATCAAGAGTTGTCGAGCCAATTCCAACGCTTCCATTGGCATTAATATGCACTCTTTCAACTCCTGCTGTCGCAAGTCCAATTTGATCAACTCCTGCAGAATACATTCCAGTATTCGTATCACCACTAAAAGCGTATGCTGGTGCTGCCGCAGCTCCACCGGCCGCTGGTAAACCTGAACCTGCTGAAGAACTCCAGGATAAAATTCCAGCTCCATCAGTAGTTAAAACTTGTCCTGTAGATCCATCTGCTGCTGGTAAAGTCCATGTTAAGTTCGCTGCAATTGTTGCAGGGGCTTTTAGACCAACATAGTTCGACGAATCGTTATCAGCGAACCGAATTTCATTTTGAGCGCTCATTTGTAAGGCGCCTGATAAATTTCCACCAGTAGTTTTATCTAATTTTCCATCGGCATAAGTTTTACTAACGGCCGATGTAAGTCCAAAAGGAGGATCTCTGACTATAATATCTCCTGTGCTTGAAGCTGTTATAACATTTGTTAAAGAAATAGTTCCTGAAATAGTATCGCTACTATTTTTAATTAAAAAATTAGAACTACCACCTGATAAATTATTAATCTGTTTTTGCGTTCGTCCAAATGCTTGAACAACTGTATCTGCTGAAGTTATGGAGCCTACTAAGGTATTATCAAAACCATTAAGAACAGCACCAAGCGCCTTAGCGTTGGTAAAATATAAATTTGTTCCTTCAACAACGGCAGTTGTATTCAATGTATGAAAAGTTTTATCTCCACCATAATAATCAAGTGCTCCGCTTCCACTGGCCGTGATTGAGCTCTGTTTACCAGAAAACATATTCCAATCAGCAGAAGTCAAATAACCGTTGGCCAGCGTAGTCGCGGCCGGCATTGATATGACCGGAGCTGTTGTTCCATTAGTTACAACAAGAGGAGCTGTAGAGGTGACGTTAGAAATAGTTCCTCCGCCTCCGCCACTTATGATTCCTGGAACCCAATTAGTTCCATCAAATTTTAAAACATCACCAGAGCTTGGTGTAGCGCTTAATAAATCAACATCGCTCATTTTAGTTAAGCTATAATCATTTTTGGCCCCTGTAATAGCACCCACACGACCAAAAACTGTAACAATGGAAGGAGTAGAATTAATAATTCGATCAAAAGTCGATCCATTATCATTTAAAACAATCCAATCACCAACCAAATATACTGGACTGGTATTGGCAACACTTACAATAAAATAATCTCCTGGAATTAATCCCGTTAAAGATGGAAGGGCCGAGTTTGAATTCCAAGTACCTTTATAAGAAAGTCCATTCACCGCGCGCGGTCTCCATTTCCCAGAAGTTAAATCAAAAGATAAAACTTCTTTGTCTTGTGGTGAAATAGAACAATTAAATCCTTGCCCGCCAAGAGTAGAATCACAAAGCGAAAAATTAACATTAAAAGAAGCGGAGGCATTTGCGCTAGATAAAATAAAGTCAAAAACTTTCCCCGCTGCAAATGTTACATTGCTTAAGGTATTGGCCACAATCGAAGAATTATTATTTGATTCAATTTGTAATTGTGTACTTGTCCCATTACTTTGAATTTTAAAATCATTAACTTTTGATAAATTAGTGCCTGTTATTATTATTTGATGATTTCTGATTTCTATATTAGACACAGTAACATTTAGGATACCTGCTTTTTTCTTGGCACTAATTATGACTTGGATTTTATTGTTAGCAATACAACTCGACAACACCAATAAAAGCGAAATTAAAAACAAGAGCTTTTTGTTGTAAGTGTTCATATTGCTACCTAATAAAAAGAGAAAATCAATTCATGATTAATTATAAAAGAAAGCTAGCTATTAATTAATTAATATCTTTAAAAAAGCAAAAATATAGGTAGTTGAAACCGATAACTACAGTTGGACATTATTTATTTATTTATAAATAGTGCAAGATTTAAGACACACAAACGTTTTTTTTACTTTATTTGTTTCTTAAAATGGCAATTTTATTTAATAACAAATCTATTGCCTGCTCTACTGCTAATTCCGGAGTTATTGCGGTATTGGAGATTCCAGAGATAACAGAAGTGATATCATGGTCGATACAATCCACAGATGCCCATTCATGTTCAAAGGCAGAAGTAATATAAATTGAAAAATTATTATGTTCAGTACCTGGGCGCTCACCGATTATATGAATAATAGATTTAATTTCTGTGCCGACTTTATTGGCAAAAAGAAGTTTGCCAATTTGATATCCTGTTCGGACTCTCCCGTTGTTGACAATAATTTCATTAGTGGCAAGCTTAAATTCAGTACAGTCTTTTTCAAAATAATTCCTCAACTTTTGAATACAAGGTACAGCATGTCCTTCATCAGCAAGAGCATTCGCATTGAGTCCATCTGAAATAATTATTTGTAAATTTGTTAGTTCTTTATCATTTAACTTTTTAATTTCGGTCATTTTCAAAATAGATTCAACCGCTAACTCTTCACCTGTACTAGGGTGAAGTATATAATCATCTCGATTTTTTGATTGGCTTCTCACATTTATTTTATTGGGTATTTGATCAGTGAATGTTGTCCCTAGTTCGGCCTGAAGACTTATTTTTGCATTTTTATAAAGATTATTAATATAATTAGAAATTTCTTCAGGTATTTTTGAACTCCAATTCCCAGGAGTTCTAACTAATATAATGCCTCTTTTTACTGCTTCATTAAATAGTTTTGTTCCTTCTTCATATATAATTTTCCAATTTCGGGTATCTCCTTTTTTTTGCTGGAATTTTACATATACCCAGGTAGGGTCTCCAAAATGAGCTGTCGGTAAACCATTTGCATCATAAATATTTATTTCTTGAAAGAAAGTCATCATGGCTTCATTGATTTTAAATCCAAATTTTTCACGAATATGTAGATGGTGATGAATACCTGTCGATAAATAACTCAACATTGGATCTTGTGATGTTGGAAGGGCCATAATAAAAGCCGGGTTTACAGGCATAATTTGATCAATGGCCCAAGAAATATCTTGAGGGTTTACAGACATATGAAAAGTCGAACAAATATCTAAACCAATTGTTAGGCCATGAAGTTTTCCCATTACAGTGTCTTCTAAGGCAACACGAACTAATTGCTCTTTGGTACGAAACACTTCAGGCCCTATAAAACCGGCCACATCATTTACAGGCATCCAAGGAATTTTCCCCGATGCATTTTTTGGCATATGCATCTGCAAGACTTTCGCTAAACCATATTTACGAGATTCAAGTGTCCCCATATCAACACCATGATCTTGACTGTTGGTAAAATCTGCACCTTGTCCCGTTTCAAAATACATCCCAAATAATTCATTTCTACTTTGAGCATATTGAATCATCTTCTCGATAGAAATATCAAAAACTTCGTTAGCACTAATTGTCCCCGCAATACTTTGAAACCATAATGCAGTACTTTTAGGATTGTCTTTTTCAAGTTGAGCTTGAATATCCACATGGGCCAGAACACACCATGGAAGAACCTCACTTAAATTAAAAATTTCAATTAATTCCTTAAGGGTTATCTCTAGATTTAAAACTGAATTTGGTAAACTTGAAACGGGATTGTTTCCCAACATTAAATCCCCCACTCCGAAAGACCAGGCATTAAAAACCTGCCAGCGAATGTCTTCAGGTGAATCAGTGGGAGAATTCGGTTGAACCCTTGCACTTAAATATCCTTTTGCTCCAATATTACTTCCATCGAGTGGATTAAAAATCTTTTGTCCAACATTAATCAATTCAGAATTCGTCATGATTTTAACAACGCTGGCTATTACATCACTATTAAGACCATCCATGATTTTTTTAATATTAATTTCAGTTTCTGCTAATAAATAATTTTTTAATTCCAAAATTGACCAATTTTTAATTTGTTCAAATGAATTTATATTTATATTTTTCCAAATTAATTCTTGTTGCTGATCACAATGAAGTGGATTCACTTGAAAAAATTGTATTTTTGTATTCCCGACAAGAACCTGAGCGTTTTGTTTTTCTTGTTTATTCTCTGTTCCTACTCCAATTTTTTTATCCCCTTCCTTGAATGGACCAGCATAACCAACAACTAGCTTGGTGAGATTGAGAAACTCTAATGACAGATGAGGATTAATTTGAATTAATCTATTAAGATACTGAGGAATATCTTCATAAGAAGCGATATCATCTAAACAAAAATTTCTATTTTCCATTGGTTGCCCTTCAAAAGATTAGCCCATTAAAATATATGAATTTGCGATACATGTTAAGATAGTATCAAGATTCAAAAAAAGAATCTCAAAAAGATTTGTTAATTTTTCTTGATCAAAAAACTTTTAAAAAATGATTACAAAAAAATTCTAATCATATTTAATCATTGGTATATAATAATTATCAAATACAATAATTGCGGAGCTGCCATGGAAACTTTCATCCACGACTTGAGAAATGATTTACAAATAATAAAATTATTACTTAGAAAAATCAGTGATCAAAATGAAACAGTTGATAAAATAAATAATGTCATCGAAACCATTGCAAGTAAGTGCCAAAATATTTTAGATCCAGAAAGTAGTAAAGATGTATTAATTAACGTTAATCAGGCCATTGTAGAAATTATAAATCGCTATCCCGATTTAAATTTTGAAAAGGATTTTGAAGATCACATAGATTTAGTTGGAAATAAAAATAAATTTGAAGAAGTTATTGCTAACATCATTGATAATTCTAAAGAAGCCGGGGCAAGTACTATTAAGTTTGAAACAAAATATAAATCTTTAATTATTAGAGACAATGGTATCTGTGAACAAAACGTCGTTGATAAATTAAACAATTCAAACATTTTCACTACCAAAATAAATGGATCAGGAAAAGGATCCCAGCTTATTAGAGCTTATTGTGAAAAGCAAGGATGTAGAATTCTTTACTCGAAAGTTTTAAATGGAAAACCAGTTGATAACAAGTTTAGCCTTGTACTTAGAATTAAATTTCCATAGCATTATAAATAATGTCATAATGGCCCTAGATCAATTTTCACCTCTGTAAGAAAAGGCAATAGTCTCACAACTCCTATTGATTTCTTTACATCTAAAACTACTTTTAATAAAAAATAATTAACATTAATAATATGTTTAATTATAATTTTAGGAGCATGGATGAAAAGAATTTTAGCTTCCGCTTTAATGGTGACAATATCATTGCCAACATTTGCATCGGTCCAACAACAAGTAGTTATTGTCGAAAATAATGAAACTATGAATTCTTTTGCATTGAATTCTCAAGTAATGAAAACAATCTATCGCACCGAAACTGTTCAAAGCATTTGCTACAGACAAGAAGTGACTGGTTATCGCAGAGTTTGCGAAAATAATTTTAACTTCAATCGAATTTTAGCAATTAATGAAAGCGATAAAGGAGTAGGCCCGCATCCTCCTCCAGGACCTCATCCAACGGATCCTGGATCAACTCCTAAACCTGAACCACGTCCAAGTCCGCGTCCTCCGGAACCAAGACCAGATCCGCGTCCAACTCCACGTCCAGATCCACGTCCAGATCCACGGCCATATCCACGGCCAGATCCACGGCCAGATCCACGGCCATATCCAAGACCAAGACCTCCAGTTTGTTATAATGAACCAATCTATACAACTGTAGCTTATTCATGTCTTGAAACTATTTCTATTCCTGTACAAGTTATTGATCATAAAACTACAGCGAATATAAATGCAAAAGTATCAGCTGCACCGATAACAAAACCGCAAACTGGAAATTGTGGAATTAATTTTAATTTGGATGGTGATAATTTAGGCATAACTAATACATGTGTAGATTATCTAGCAATTGCCAATAAAACGGTTGAAGAAAATCGTGATGTAAAGAATTATAATTTTGCTATTAAGTTATATGATGCTGAAACTATTTTTGCTCCTTTGGCAGGGAAACTTCAGGAAATGCACCTTGAAGGTGCTGAGCTTGTTGTGAAAACTGGAAACTTAAATACAGCAACAAACTTTAGTCTGAAATTATTTGTTCAAAGAAAAAGAATATTGCGAAGTGATTTAATTTTAATTGATCGTGTACTGACCGCGAAAGATTATTCATTTCAGGCCATTGATAGTAGAACAGGATATTTAAGAGTAAATTTAGAAAAGATAATAGGCAATTTTGACTCAGGTAAAAAGCATATTATTAAATTCAATCTAGATGTAAATCTTGAATCTGGAGCATTGTTAAATGGTGGAATAATTCCAAACTTGCATCAAGAAGCAGACATCACAATCAACTAAAAGTTAATAACAAGCAAGAAAGGCCTTGGGCCTTGCTTGCTTGTTTCTTAAACTCAATCATTGAATTGGGCTATTCTTTTTTGTCTTCTTTTTTATCTTCATCCATCTCTTTTCCCATATGGTGCATTCTTACCATCATGGGGCATTCATCTTTATCCATCGTTTCATTACACGAATTCATCATTTCTGTTCGGCACACATCCATTGATTTGTCGGAACGCAGGCAGGTTGCCATCTTTTCATGCATCAAGGCCATGGATTGACGTTCATCATGAGTTTTTTCGGCCGCCTTCTTTTTAGTCGCCGCTAAGACAACCGAAGAGCTAGTTAACGACATAATAATGAATGCATTTAATATTATTGATTTCATTTAGTGCTCCTTTTAATTGAGATCCCAAATAAAAGGAAGCAACATTTGTGCCAGATAAAAATTAATTATTTTCAAATACGTGTAAGTTATCTTCAAAGTTAATTAATTTTAAAGAAATATTATCTTTAGTATTATCTAATTCCCAAACTAAATTGGCCCAGTGTGAAATATGATTTTTGTTTTTTTCATTTTTAAAATCAAAATTCAATATCTGGCTATTTCCATCTTTTATCGAAAAATACAAACAAAAATAGGTATTTTTAGTTTTACAATTTTTCTTTAATTTAACTTCAACAGGTATTTCAGGTGAAACTTCAAAGCCATTAGTAACTGAAAAAAGTTTGCGGGCCGGGGAAACAACTTTATAAGAAGTCTTGGCAAAATTTACATAACGAGATTTTTTGACAGTCAATTCATCAAGCGAATGAGTAAGAGAATTTTTTAGTGTTAAATCTTGTGGCAGTTTATTTTTAAGTTCAACTAAACAACCATA
>JAURXW010000400.1 GCA_030654205.1 Bacteriovorax sp. | reverse complement strand
ACCTTCTGAGCTTTTTCAAAAGGTAACACTATTTAGAAATGGTGAACTGTCGGGCTTTAGTTTAATAATATCGTTAGCTATTATCTGCTTATCTTTGTACATTGTTTCATTTATTGAAAGCTCATTTCGAAACATACCTGTGCAATACGCTAAAAAAGTTGTTAATAATAAAGTTTATGGTGGTGCTCAAAATTTGCCACTTCGTCTTGATACTGGTGGAGTAATGCCTCCAATCTTGGCAAGTTCGCTGTTGGCAGCTCCTGCAACCATAGCTAATTTTGTTCCCAAGACTAGTATTTTAAAGCCATTTGTTGACGTAATTCACCAGTCGTTAATGCCTGGACAGATACTTTTCAACTTGTTATTCGCTTTTTTAATTATTTACATGTCTTTTTTCTATGCTCCTATTCAATTCAAGACCAAAAAAGTATCTGAAATGTTGCAAAAAAATAATGCGTTTATACCAGGAATAAGACCCGGCATAAAAACTCAAGATTATTTAGATTTCGTACTTAATAGAGTAACATTTTTTGGTGCGCTTTTTTTAATTGTTGTATGCATCTTGCCCTCAGTGATTACTGGGAGCCATAGCAGATTCGAAGGAACTTCATTGCTTATTATGGTAAGTGTGGCAATGAGAGTAATGTTAAATGTTCAAACTTTTATGTACTCAGACAAATACGAGACCGCCTTTAAGAGTAAAGGAAAGTACAACGGTCCAAGTAGAAGGTTTTAGAAATGAAGCCTCATTTGATTATCTTGGGTGCACCTGGCTCGGGAAAGGGAACGCAAGCCTCAAGGCTTGCAGGAAAAGGTTATAGACATATTTCAACTGGTGATTTGCTAAGAAGCGAAATAGCAAAGAATACTGAACTTGGCCAAAAGGTTTCTGGAATTTTATCCAGAGGAGATTTGGTAGACGATAATACTGTAATGGCCCTCTTAAAAGCAAACTGCGATATAAACATGGTTAGCTATATTTTTGATGGGTTCCCTCGCAATGTGGTTCAGGCAGAAATGCTTGACACTCAGTTACTTCAAGGTTGCAATAGCATCGCGGTATATTATAAACTTGAACCAGGTGTTTTGATAGATAGAATTGTAAATAGACGGACATGCGCAAAGTGTGGAGAGATATATAATCTCAACACCAAGCCGCCGATGAAGAGCAATGTTTGTGACAAGTGTGGATCAATCAACGAGCTCAAGCAACGTAAAGATGATACCCAAGAAGTGGTCTCAAATCGGTTGAAAATATTTGCCGATACAGTCAATCCTATGCTTTTATTCTACAAGGCAAAAGGTGCGCTGGTGGAAATCGATGCTTCTAAACCTGAAGATGAAGTTTTTGATAATTTAGAAAAAGTAATTTGTTAACAATATATAAATGACCTAAATAGCTCTTGCTTTATGGGATTATTTTAGGATATACATCCTGTTTTAGGGGAATATGAGCGATAAAGATATCATTGAAGTTGAGGGTGAGGTTACTGAGCTTTTGCCTAATACGAAATTTAGAGTAAAGTTGCCTAATGGGCATATAATTATTGCTCACATTAGTGGGAAAATGCGAATGCATTTTATTAAAATTTTGCCAGGAGACAAGGTTCTGGTTGAAATTAGTAAGTACGATTTAACTAAAGGTAGAATAACTTACAGAAGTAAGTAGTTGTTGTGGAGTTTAAGTTATGAAAGTTAGAGCTTCGGTGAAAGTGATTTGTAAAGATTGTAAAGTTATTAAACGTAAGGGCGTTCTTAGAGTTGTGTGTAAGAGCAGTCCAAAACATAAACAAAGACAAGGTTAAGATTTAGGTAGGGGATTATATGGCTAGAATTTTAGGGGTAGATATACCAAGAAACAAGGCAATGAGAATTGCACTTCAGTCGGTTTATGGAGTAGGTCCAAAAGTGGCTATGGATGTTTTGACTAAGTCTGGGATCAGTCCAGAAAAAAGTTCAAATGATATCTCAGAAGAAGAAGTTCAAACGATAAGAAAGCATCTTGAAGAAGGGCATGTTGTCGAGGGAGATCTTAGAAGAGAGATAGGTTTAAACATTAAAAGACTTAAAGACATGGCATGCTATAGAGGCGTTCGTCATAGAAGAAGTTTGCCAGTAAGGGGTCAAAGAACTCATACTAATGCAAGAACGAGAAAAGGACCTGCGGTAGCTATCGCTGGTAAAAAATCAATTAAATCGCTTAAATAAATAATCATAGGTAAGTTGTATGGTAAAAAAAGTTGTTAAGAAAAAAGTAAAGAAAAACGTATCGCACGTGATTTGCCATATTCAGGCCTCGTTCAATAATACAATTGTGACTTTCACTGATCCTCAGGGTAATGCACTTGCCTGGGCCAGCGCAGGTCAGTTGGGATTTAGGGGATCAAAGAAATCTACTCCTTTTGCTGCTCAAACTGCTTCGTTGGAAGCGGCGAAGAGGGCTTCTGAGCATGGACTTAATTCTGTTGAAGTAAGAGTTAAGGGTCCGGGCGCAGGAAGAGAAAATGCGATCAGAGCTCTTCTTGGAGCTGGAATTAGAATAGTTTCTGTTTCTGACAGAAGCCCTATTCCACACAATGGCTGTAGAGCACCAAAGAGAAGAAGAGTCTAATTACAATTTCAATTTAAGGAGACCTTTAAAATGGATAATTTTACAGCTAAAAACTGGAATAGCATGATTAGACCAGTTGCTCTCGAAGCTGAGAGTGAAAGTTTAAGAAATGATTACGGGAAATTCGTAGCAAAGCCACTAGAGAGAGGTTACGGGCAAACTCTTGGAAACTCTCTACGTAGAGTTTTACTTTCTTCTCTTCAAGGAGCAGGGATTGTTGCAATACGTGTTGAAGGTGTTGAGCATGAATTCGGCACAATTAATAATGTTAAAGAAGAAGTTTCAGAAATTATTCTTAACTTGAAAGAAGTTAGATTTAAAATTTCAGGTAAAGAAGATACTGTTCTTGTTTTAGAAAAGAGCGGAGAGGGTCCAGTAAGAGGATCTGATATCGTTACTAATTCTAATATCGAAATTCTTAATCCAAACCATGTAATTGCCAATATTTCTTCGGGTGGATCACTAAAGATTGAATTGAAAGTTGCTCGTGGAAAAGGTTATGTAACAGCTGTAGATAATAAAGATGAATATGACTTGCCAGTTGGCTGGGTCTATTTAGATACGCTTTTTTCACCGGTATACAGAGTGAATTATTCTGTTACAAATACTCGTGTTGGAAAGAGAACTGATTTTGATAAGTTAACGTTAGAAGTTTGGACAAATTCTGGTATCAACCCAGCAGATTCAATTGCTTTTGCAGCTAAGATTTTAAGAGATCAGTTAGCAGTGTTTTTGACTTTTGAAGATGAAGAGCAGGTTGTGAAGCATGATTCTAAGCCGATTGCAGTTTCATCTCCTACAAATAATGCACTTCTTAAGCCAGTGTCTGAACTTGAGCTTTCAGTTCGTTCAGCAAATTGTTTACAAAATGCAAATATTAAGTATATTTACGAACTTGTTTCAAAAACAGAAGGCGAGATGCTTAGAACTAAGAACTTTGGAAGAAAGTCTTTGAATGAAATCAAAGAAATTTTAACTAGCATGGGCCTTGGTTTAGGAATGAAAGTAGATAGTTTAATGAAAGATATGCAAGACGGAAAAACCTTAGGTAAAAACTAAGAATTAATTATTAGGTGGAATTATGAGACACGGAAATCACAAATATACTCTTGGTGTTAAGCCAGCACACAGAGTTGCTATTATTAAAAACTTGGCAATTGAAGTTTTTGAGCACGGACAAATTAAAACTACTCATGCTAGATGTATGGCCTTAAGAACTTTTGTAGATAAGCTAATTACTCTTGCAAAAGAAGATTCAGTTCATAACAGAAGAACTGCTTACTCTAAGTTGAATAGCAAAGATGCAGTTACAAATCTTTTTACAAAAGTAGCTCCAAAGTGCAAAACTAGAAATGGTGGATATACTCGAGTTATTAAAA
>JAURXW010000397.1 GCA_030654205.1 Bacteriovorax sp. | reverse complement strand
CTCTCCTACTACTCTATTGAGCTCGATGAAGAATTGCTATTATGGTCGCTTAAAACGACTCTGCCCTTTTTAAAATTAGAACGAATTTTAACTCTATCTGGGAGCAATCAACTACTAACTTATCAAGGAGAGTGGCAAGATTTATCAAGTGAAACAAACACAATTATTGCGATCCAAATTTATGTTGGCGATGGCCGAGTGACTTTGCCTATGGCCGCTTCTCTAAATAAAATATCTTCACTGAATGCTATTTTTCAAGATGCTTTTTCACCTAGAAAAAATCCGGCCCTTTGGAGTGTCGAGTGGTTTTTATTTTTAAAAAGTATTTCGGCGCCAAATGTTCAACTCAGCACCTACAGCTCTGCAGTTAGTATTAGAAAATCACTTTTAGCGGCCAATTGGACCGTAGAATCGGCCGCTGGTTTTGCTTTTAAAAAATCAATGACAAAAGCTAAATTGAGCGGTGTGACCAATGAGCAATTATTATTGCAGATGACACGATCTCCCTCTCTTGAAATACATGATAAATGAATTAATATAATATCAAGAGAACTTCTAAAGGAATTGAAATGGCCCAAGTCATCCTGATTGCAGATAATAAAACACTTAACGATTTGATAGCAATTAACCTAACAACTTATCTTGGTGTAGATTTAATTCAACGATCCAATGCTCAGGAAACTCTAAGCCTGTTGGCCATCCTACCTAATGTAGATTTAATAATTACAACCAACGAAGTTGAAGACGAGCAAACAGCATTTATTCTTAGCCAATATATCGCGACTAATAAATTAGAAACAGGACTTATAATTTTAGGCAGTGATCATTCAATTTCAAACGATTTTACCATAAATATAACGAACCCTAAGGACTGGGAGCAAGTCATTCATGGAGCCGCCAAAGTTTTGGGAATTAACGAAAACGTACTAGCTCAAAAAGCAATCCCTGATTATATCTCTGTGCCTGTTAGGTACTTTTTAAATTTAAGCAATACAAATTGTGATGTCTTTATCCGAATAAAAAAATCACCAACCCAGTACCAATTTATAAAAAGAATTCATAACGGTGACACCTTTTCAAAAGAATCAATTAAGCGCTATCTTGAACAAGGTCTAGAAAATTTTCATATTGCCAAAGATCACCATAAAGATTTTTCTATTTTTCTTTCAAATAAATTAGTTGAAAAAATCGATACTCCCGAAATGGAGCCGACACAAAGAATTCAAATAATGGGTGAATCCTACGAAGTGGCGATCAAAGAAATAAGCAAGCTGGGTTTTAATAGTGAGACGATTCAGCTTGCTGAGGCCATTATTAAAAACATGGTAAAAAACTTTGAGAAATCTCCAGAGATGTCAAATCTTCTCCATAAAGTTATCAACTCTCAAACCGGATTATTGTTTCAGCGCTGTCATATGACTTCAGTTGTTGCTTGCGAAATTATAAAAAATTTAAAAATCGATGAGCCAGATTCTTTTGAAAAAATAGCTTACGCTGCTTTTTTTCACGATATTATGTTGGCCGATAGAGAAGATCTTTCAAAGATAAATTCTTTCGATGAATTAGAAAAGGCCAATCTAAATGAAGAAGATTGGGATATGGTTTTTAATCATGCGATGGAAGCTTCCATTTTAATCAGAAAACATCCTGAGGCCCCGGCCGGGGTTGATGAAATTATAAAAAATCACCACGGGACTTCAAATGGAAAAGGGTTCTCAAATTCTATTGAAAAATTCTCGGATCTTTCCAAAGTTTTTATCATTGCCCACCATTTTGTTTTGGAATTAATTCGTTTTAAAGAAATTGGTGGTGACCCTACACCTGTGACAGAAGATTTGTATCGTCGCTATCCCAGTCCAGATATTGCCATTATTATCAAATCATTAGCAAAAACCTTAAAAAAGAAATCACAATGAATAAATTAACCAAACTTTTTGGAATTGATTATCCTATCATTCAAGGTGGAATGGTTTGGGTATCAGGTGGAAAACTAGCGGCCGCGGTCTCTCGTGCTGGAGGTCTTGGAATTGTAGGTGCAGGCTCGATGCAACCAGAGCTATTGCAAAGACATATTACAAAAGCACAATCTCTTACTTCAAAACCTATTGCGGTCAATATCCCCCTGCTCTATGAAAAGGCCCATGAACAAATTGATATGGCCCTTTCACTTGGAATCAAAATTTTTTTTACCTCTGCCGGAAGTCCTAAAAAATTTACGAGCTATTTAAAAGACCATGCTGTCACTGTTGTTCATGTTGTTAGCACACCTGAACAAGCAAAAAGTTCAGAAGAGGCCGGCGTAGATGCTGTTGTGGCCGAAGGCTTTGAAGCCGGAGGTCATAACGGTAGAGACGAAATAACGACCATGACTCTCATTCCACAAGTCAGAGATCTTATTAAAATTCCTTTGATAGCCGCTGGAGGAATAGCTGACGGCAGAGCAATGCTTGCGGCACTTAGTCTGGGGGCCGATGGCGTACAAATGGGAACTCGCTTTCTTATGACTCGGGAATCAAGTGCGCACGAAGATTTTAAAAACTTATTACTACAGGCCACACCTTCATCTACAAAAACATTAATGAAGGCCACTGTTCCAGTGCGATTATTTAGTAATAAATTTGCTGAAGAAATTTTGCAAATTGAGCAATCATTTCATGGCGAAAATTTAAAACAAAAATTAAAAGATCACTTGGGCAAATACAGGGCCCAACACGGAATGCTCGAAGGTGATTTAATTAATGGAGAGCTTGAAGTGGGTCAAGTTATCGCGCTTATTAAAAATATTCCAAGTGTCGAAGAAGTTTTTATAGAGCTTATTCGTGATTATCAACAAGCTTATAAAAATCTTCCACTACATCTTTAACCTATTTTAAAAAATACCGTTTTGTAAAATGGCGATTCTTTCTGCTAGAGGTGGATGAGTTGAAAAAAGTCTCATCGCTGCATCTTTAGAAGAGATTTGCATAGATTTAAAATTTGGGTTTGAGTCTTCTTTGACCAATTCCAATTGTGGATAGGCCCTTGCTAAAGCTTGTAAGGCCGCAATCATTTTTTCCTTCCCTGCCAAATCAGCACCTCCACGATCCGCTCTGTATTCTCTATAACGTGAAAACCAAGCAACGATAGGAGCGGCCAGAATTCCAAAGATAATATCTAAAACAAAAACTAACATCATTTGAACAAATGGATTTGGTCTGGATTCGCGATCATCATTATTTCTCATTGCCTGAGTAATAGCAAAGGCCACTATACGAGAAAAAAACATAACAAAAGCATTCACAACACCTTGAACTAAGGCCATCGTTACCATGTCACCATTAGCGATATGGGCCACTTCATGGGCCAAAACTCCTTCGACCTCACGTTCATCCATCGAAGAAAGTAAACCAGATGAAACGGCCACCAATGAGCTATTGCGAGAGCGCCCAGTAGCAAAAGCATTTAAAACTTCACTTTGATAAATACCAACTTCGGGCATTTCCGATAAACCAGCTCGTCTAGAAAGACGGTGGACAGTTTCCACTAAATTTTTATGAGGTCCCTCAAGTGTTACGAGTTGAACACCCATCATCCACTTCGCCATCATTTTTGAAAGCGATAGAGAAATTAGCGATCCAACCATACCCCAAAGAAAGCAAAAGGCCAAAAGTGGTCCGTATGAAATACCCGCATTAGTCATGTATGAACCAATACCAAGCACACTCATGAGAAGTGAAATGGTGGCGACGACTAAAATATTAACCGACATAAAAAGAATAAAGCGCTTCATTAATAACTCCCGTTTTATAATCCTAATATTCTGGGGTCGAAATATTATCTGTCAAGGTTGAAGTATTTTAAATTTTCATTCAAAATAGGAGGATGAAAAAAGAAACCACACAGTCCCACGTAGATATCCTGGCCTTAAATAGACTCTCCGTTTTCAATGAACGAAAAGAAGAAATTCTTGTCTCCTCATTATGGAAAACAAATTCCGTTATCATTGTTTTTCTCCGTCACTTTGGATGCATTGCTTGTAGAGCACACGTTGATCAAGTTTGGAAAAATAAAATGGAGCTAGAAAAATCAGGTTCAAAAATAATATTTATTGGCAATGGCTCTCCTGAAATGATTAAGCCCTTTAAAGAAGACATGAATGTTTCTGACGCCCCCATTTTTACAAATCCAAATCATGAAATTTTTGATGCTTGCGGATTTAACCGTGGAGTTAAATACCTGATGACTCCCCAATCAGCTATGAAAATGGTTAAACTTTATTGGGAAGGATATTCTCAAGGAACCCAACAAAAAGGCAATGGCGAACATACCCAAATGGGAGGTATCCTGGCCATTAAACCGCCAGGAAAAGTCACCTATCATTATGTCTCAGAATATTTAGGAGATTTTGATGAACAAACAAATTGGAACTAGGAATATTACTCTAATAACTCAACACCAATTTTTAATAAATTAGCATCAACCTCGAGAAGCCATTTAATTTGTGCTCTCATCGGGTTTAAAGCGCCAATTTGAACCAAAAAAATTGTCCCTGGATCAAGTGGATTACTTTTAGTAATTAACGCTTTATTTACAACAAAACAGGCCCCATTAAGCGATTCATTAATTATTAATGCCGATAAATCTTTTTTAAAATCATTCACATTAAAGCTTATAAAAGCAATCTCGTCACTATCAGGAGGAAATCGAATTTGTTTTTGTGTCATGTAAGTCCCCTTTTCTTAATTATAATCCAAATTATAAAAATATACGACGTGGTAACATCGAATATTTTGACATTGCCCAATCTTATTACTCGTCCATTTAATTAGGAATTTAAGAAAATTATGTTTCTCACCGATATTCTCCCAAATGATAAAAAAGCACTTAAATACAAAAGAATTTCTTTGGATCGCCCTTATTTTTTGGTCAGCGAGTTTTACTGCCATCGAAGCCCCTTTTAGTTTTGTATTTAAAACAAGTATCCAACCTTGGCAGTTGGTGATCGATGGAATTATTTCACTTCTTTTCATTGCCGACTTAATTTATCACCTAAGAGAAACACGCAATAAAATTAAAACTGGACAACAAAAACATAAAAAGAAATCTTTTTTTTCTTTAATGTTAATAGTTGATATTCTCGCCTGCATTCCTTTTGATTTACTTTCTTATTATTTAGGTCATCAAGATCTTTTTATCGCGTTTCGCTTAATGAGAATGATCCGAATTATTAAGGTTTATGAGCTTATTGAAAATATTACGATTGTGCCGGGCCTCTTTAAAATACAATCAATCGTTGTTGGATTCTTAATGGTGGTGAATTGGATTGCTTGCGGATGGATTTATATCTATCCCATGGGATCTGACACCGATGTCACGACCTACTACATCAGATCATTTTACTGGGCGCTGACAACCCTTACCACAATTGGTTATGGCGATATCACGCCTCATGATAATACCGGACGTATTTTTACCTGCTTTATTATGATTATTGGAGTTGGTATGTACGGGATTGTCATCGGTAATATTTCGAGAATGCTTGCCAGTGCCGATCGACACAAAGAGCAGTCACGTGAAAGAATTAATGATCTGTTAATGTTTATGAAACATTATCGAATTCCAGAAAAACTACAAACTGCGGCCATCAATCATTATAGTCATCTTTTTTCTAAGCGCCTAAGTGATGACGATGAAAAAATTATCGCCGATCTTCCCCATGCTCTTCAACAAGAAATGCATATTTATATGAAGATTAAACTCATCAGTAATATTCCCGTTTTTTTTGGTTGTTCTCATGATTGTTTGAAAGATATTTCAACTCATTTGGAGCAAGTCTATTCTTCACCAGGCGACATGATTATCAAGATTGGCGATATTGGTGAAGAAATGTTTGTACTTTCTCATGGTATCGTTGATGTCATTATGGAAAATGGAGAAAGAATGGCCACTTTGCATGACGGTCAGATTTTTGGAGAGTTTGCCCTTTTGCAAGAAACAACCAGAACGGCCAATATTATTTCTCAAACTTATTGTGACTTATATAAGCTTACTCAAAAGAGCTTTAATGAAATCATTAAAAAATATCCTATTCTTCGACAAAATATAGAAAATACAACTCAGAGACGAAGCTCGGATAAAAGCCAATCAGGATCATCTAAGGGTAAGTCATGACCTGCATCTGGATGTGAAACAAGTGTCGCACCTAAAGTAATTGCTAATTTTTTAGAGCATTCAGGGTCAACTAATTTATCTTTTAAGCCAGAGATTATGACCACAGGAATATCGAGTGCATGGTCAATGCTAAAATTTGAGGCCGCCCATATTTGGTTAAGTGTTGATCGTATGCTTACTGGATTAGTAGTTGCAATCTCTGCAAATTTTTTAAGAACATTATTTGTAATAACAAATTGCTCGGTCGTAAGCTTTAAGATTCTTTCTTCTTTTAGCATTGGATTATCTGTTAATAATATTCCTAAAAGTTTTTTAAATTCTTTGAAATTAAATCGCTCTTTTCTAGAAGAGAGATTTTTTGCAGATGTATTAATGGCAAAAACTTTAGCTAGATCGTTGGGAAATAATTCGGCCCACCTAAGTGCAATCATTCCCCCCATCGAAATACCGATTAATGTTGTAGGTCCAACGGCCTTAACTTCACTTAACTTATTTCTCAAAAAAAAGACATATTCGTCTATTGTGCCAGGAGAAGTTTGTTGAAAATATTTACCGGCGCCTGGTAAATCAATCGAAATAACACTAACCTCAGGATTTTTTTCTTGGAATTTTTTTTCTAATCCCAGCCAATGACGAGATTCACGGGTTAGACCTCGAATAAAAAGCACATTCATTTTACTCTCCAAGCATCAACATTTTGAATGAGTCTCGAAAAAAAATCAATTAGAACATGATGTCGTCTCATCGTTCTTTGGTAGCGGTGACCGACAATCGGATTGAAAAAACCTAGTTTATTAAATAACTGCATTGGATTTTTTTTAAGCCAAATCCATGAACCCATTTCCAGAGTCCAGGGAATGAATAGATTAGGGGCCTGATCGAACATATAGTCCCACAAATCACCATGGGTTGTATAAGAGTCAGACTGTTGTTCTATTTTATAAATATGGTGAGGGTGAGTTTTTTTAAAAAGATCTGCTATAGAGTCTACTTCCTTTTTCTTTTGAAAAACTTCAACACTCTTGGCATAGGGAAACCACAACCTGTCCCGCAATCCAAATCCCGAATGAAAATCGATGCATAGTGAAAACTGCGAAGAATACATTTCTTCTTTGACGAAATTTATTAAGATCTGGGCCTCGGTTTGCATGGGAGAATTAATGGCCCCGCGATACCAAGGAAGTTTTGGACTTATGCGATGCCCGCGATAGAGCTTGTACTTAGGACCTAGCTCTGCTTCTACTGGAGCATTTCTCATCAGGTCAACACCGTTACCGTTTGATCTTTTTAGATGCTTCATCCCTACTGGATTGATTATTGGAATAGAAACAATTCGATAATGTTTTAAGGATTCGCATAGAGCGCGATCCCAGCGCATTTGGGCAACAAGGCTTTTTAAATACCCTATGACAACTTGAGAGCCTACGCGCTCAAGTCCATGAACGCCACCAAAGAGACCCAAGGTCGGTGCTGTTTTATCTGAGCTGCCGATGACAAAAGAATAAATGGGATAAAGCTCACCTTTATAATGAATCGTCTCTAGTACAGAAGTATGAATGAGTCCGCGAATCGTTTCATCAGTGTTTGAAATTTCAGAAATAGTATTTCTAAGTTTTTCAATTTTTTCTAATTCGCGGAACATATTCTTACCTAATATTATTTAGAATCCGGCCTTTTTCTTGGCCTCTGCAATCATCGCCTCTCTCGTCTCTTTTACACTCCAGCGGGCCTGGGCCTCGGCCGAGAGTTTTCTAATTGGATCAAAATAAAAAAAGACTTCACCTGGTTTTACATTGGGAGCGGTCCAAACTGAGATACCATTCTCACGGTCATAATACTCATACGAGGCCACATGGCGTTTTCCGCCACCACCTGGAGCATCACAAACAAAAGTAGGAGTATTAAAACCTGCTGTCGTTCCACGAACGGCTTTTTCAAGCGCTTCTCCTTCAGCAATGGTAGTTCTAAAATGCTCACAACCCGGAACCATATCATGCATATAAACATAATAAGGTTGAATGTTCATATAACTAATTTGCTTAATCAATAAAACCATATCATTGATATTGTCGTTAACGCCTTCTTGAAGGACGGCTTGATTTCTGACAATGATTCCTTCCGCGAATAATCGATCCATCGCAAGTTTTGAAAAAATCGTAATTTCTTTAGGAGAAGAAAAATGAGTATGAATCACAACTGATTTTCCCATTTCGCGGGCCTTTTTATGAACCCCATTAAGAGCATTAAACCATTCATGATCAGATAATATTTTCTGAGGATAAATTGCAATACCTTTCGTGGCAAAACGAAGTCTTCTGATATGGGGAATATTGAGAAGATTTTCGCCAATAAAAGTAATTTGCTTAGCCGTCATCATGAAGGCATCCCCTCCAGAAATAACAACGTCTTCAATTGCTGGATGAGCGCGAATATAATCAAAGGCCACATCCATGCGCGCTTGATTGACTCCGTAAGTTTCTTTTTCAACTGTTTCAGTTGATCCACCAATTAATCTTGAGCGTGTACAGTATGAGCAATAAACCGGACATATGGTCGTTGGTAAAAAAAGAACTTTATCATGATAACGATGAGTAATTGTCGGTACGGGAGAGTCAACGTCCTCATGAAGTGAATCGGCTTCATAATAAGGATGATCTGGAAGAAACTGAGAACCAATTGGCAAAAATTGTTTTCTCATTGGACAATTAACCGGGTCATTCCAGTCCATCAACGCAAAAATATAGGGAGTGATCCGAATATTCATTGGGGTGATTTTTTGACCTTCAAGCATGTCTTGATAAAACTGATCTTTACAAAGTTCGGCCAAAACAGTCTTAACCTGTTCTACTTTTTTAATAGAATGTTTCATCTGCCACATATGATCAGAAAATTCTTCGCGAGTTACATCTTTCCAAGCTGGAATGATTCGCCAAAAATCATCATCGCGAAAATGGCGATGTTGATCGTCTTTTAATGTTAATTTTAGATTATTACCTTTTGACATAAACTCTATTCCTTCTGGTTTATTTTATTCATTCAAAGTTTGATACTAAGTTATTATGCCTTTTTTTTAAAAAGTTTAAAGAGGAAGGGTGATATAAGTAAGAAGACTAGGAAATAGACGAAATAATGGAAATAGGCATTAATATCAAAGTGGATAAATTCAGCCAAGTAATGAACGCCTCCAACTATTCCCCCAACCCATAACGTAGCTCCGGCCACATCAAAGAGACTGAAGCGAAAAAGTGGCATCTTGCTAGTTCCTGCGACAAATGGTGCAAAGGTCCTAACGAAGGCTATAAATTTGCAAAATAAAATAGTTTTTCCACCATGGCGATAATAATACTTGCTGGCCATCTCCATATGCTTTTCTTCTAGATAAAAATAGCTGATATTTTTTCTTACACTGACTGAGAATTTTCGGCCTAAAAAATAACTAAAATGATCCCCAAGTACAGTGGCCACAATTAAAGAAGGAATCAGTATTTTAAGGTCGATATGACCTCTTGAAGAAATTAAGCCTAAGGTAATCAATAAAGTGTCGCCAGGTAGAAAAAAGCCAAAAAGCCCTGTTTCAGCAAACAAAATTAACGAAAGTCCCCAATATCCAAAGAATTGGAAGAAGCTAAGTGGGTCCGTAGTTATTTGGAGTAAGGGTTCTAAAAATTCCATATATGTGCCCGAAAGTGTATCAAAATTATCCACATCGACCTAGTAAAATATTCACAGTCACCCTAAACAATGGCAACGCGTCAAGCTTTTGTATAAGATCAATCTATTAACCACTTGGAAGACTCGGGAATTAGACCATGAAAAATTTATTTATTCTTTTTGTCGCACTGTCCTACTTCGCTACAAGTGCTTCTCATGCCGCAAAGCTGGAAGATTTCCTCGACCGCAAAGAAATTCAGACCAAGATTAGCGATAAAATTGCTGAGCAAGATTTAAGATTTGGTATCAGTTTAGGCAATATCAACGTAGTCGATGGAGTTAATCTTTCGGCCGGTTATCACTATGACGTTGAAGCTTCATATAAAGAAAAATATTACTCTCGAGTAGATAGATGGAATTTAAATGCGGGAATTAATGTTGGAGAGGTACTAAAAGATTCACTGAATATTCCATTTACCTTTGGCATGAATAGAGAGAGTAGTGTTTATTTTGTCAGACAATTTACTGATAAAAGTATGGCCATGAATGCCCTTCCATACACTCCGAAAAGATTACCTTTAAATGCTCAACTAGCGCTTAAGAATTTAGAAGCTGGAGACTTTGTCAGTATGCCTGCCAATTTATCTATAGCCGTTGGTCTAGAAGGAAATACTTCAACAATCGCTCCTGTTTTAGTTAACGCTAAAGCTGATATTTTTTATATATTAAGCGGAGAGTTTATTATCCAGGTCTATAAACTCGATAGCACTCATGTTCGATTAAAACTTATCTCAAAAAAAGGAAGCTCTGTTGGTGCAGAAACTGGTGTTGGGATTAGTTCTGCTTTTTTTGGAGTTAGAGTTCTCGATCACCAAATTGATCGTCTATTTGAACGCGATCTTACTCAGATCGGCTATAGCTATAATCCCGGTGCCCAATTTATTGTAGATTATGTTTTTGATCTTAGTAATATTGAAGCCCAAAAAGCTTATAATCAAATCTTAAATTCCACTTTAAAATTTAAAGATTTAGTGGTTACAGATATGCTAAACGCAAAAGACTTAAAAGATAGATTAATCTCTTCATACGAAAAAGCCGATGCATTATTTGCTGCTGATAAAAACCTTGATCCAAAAGACCAAAGAGTTCAAAGATTATTTAAGGGATATAATAGCTACCGAGGACACACTCGACATTTAAAGTTTTCAATTTTAGTGGCCAGTTATACAAATGACCGCACCTTTACAGAAAGTAAATTAAACCTTGTTGATAAGAATGAAAATAATCTAGAGTTTTACTATCCTACATACACAAAATATAATGAAGGTCATTTTGGAAAATTTGGTATTGATTTAAAAGATCAAAATTATCAAAATAATTTTGCATTAATCCCAAAACACAATTCAGAAAATTATGAAAATAAAAATCCA
>JAURXW010000109.1 GCA_030654205.1 Bacteriovorax sp. | reverse complement strand
TTTTTTGAATTATCTACAAAGGCATGCTGCTCTTGAAAGACTAAGTCTAATTTTTCATCTTTTATAATTTGGCTGGCTAGCTTGAGAGCATCTATAGAAGTGTTTCCTGTGACAAAAACATTTTCTTTAATTCCCTCTTTTAATAAATTTTCAGATGTCATTTCTGTTGGGGCAAAATGATACTTAGCAATTTGAGAAACAAATTTACGATTAGCTTCTTCCGGAAATGGTGAATATATATCGTTAGTTCGAAGACCTGCTTCAATATGTACAACGGGTATTTTTTGATAAAATCCGGCCAAAGCCGAAGCAAAGGTTGTTGTTGTATCACCTTGAACAACAACGTACTCAGGTTGAACATCGGCCAATACTTTAGCGGTGGCATTTAAAATACTTGAAGTCATCTCGCTTAGAGATTGATTAGCTTTCATAATATCTAAATTAAAGTGAACTTTAATATTAAAAAATTCTAAAAATGGTTTGATCATATCGCGGTGCTGGCCCGAGAGACAAACGATGGGTTCAAAACCAAACTTCGATGCTTCATTGATAAGTGGGGCCATCTTGATGGCTTCAGGTCTTGTGCCAAAACAAAAAAGAAGTTTCCTCATTATTTATATTTCCGCAAGGTCGTAAGAAGACGCAAATTTCCTAAAATTGTTTTCTTAAAAGGCATTTTTGATTCACCTAATTTCAAATCGTAACGAAGTAAAAAAGGAACTTCTGTCATTAAGGCACCTTCAAGATCGCATTTTAATAAAATTTCAACCATTGAGGCAAAACTTTTTTCAAGTACAACATCCCCAACATGTCGGGCCTTAACCAAATTAACAATTCTTTTTGAGTACAAACGATAACCGCAACTATAATCCCGTACACCTTGAAGGTTTCGTAATATTTTAAATAAGCAGGTTAAACCAAAAGATAATACTTGCCTAAAAGCCGATACGCCTTCAACTCTGGCCCCTGGTCTAAATCTTGAAGCTATGACTACATCATAATCTTCTAATATTTTTGAAACCATAGTCGGAAGTATACTTGGGGAATGGGAATTATCACCATCCATTAAACCTGCTGCGATTGGCGGGTGTTCCGAATTATAAATTTTATGAAAATAATCAAAGGCCGTATTGATTCCACCAGTAAGTCCTCGGTTAACTTCATGATGAATCACATCGACTTTTAGATTAGGCAGTTTTGGAAGTAGAGAATTTAATACACTAACAGTGTCGTCATTTGAGCTATCATTGATAACCAGGACTCTGGTTTCAAAAAGGGAATGATAAAGACAGTTTATTTCTTGAAACTTTTCTAGCAAGGCCGGTAGGTTCTTAGCTTCATTATAGGCCGGTAAAGCCACAGTGATATATCTCTTGTTTTGCATCGTAAAACGGTATCACAAGAGGATGGAAATTTCTAGTTTAGTTTAAGCAATGCTGCTTAATGAGTCATAAACCAAGGCCGTTTTTTGGCCCATTTTTATAACATCGTGATGCTCTAAAATAAATGACCTTGCAAGCGTGGCAAGTTGTGTTTTTGCTTCATTATTTTCTGAAAATCGAGAAAATACCTCGAAAAAAGATTCTCTACTTGCAAGTTCAAAACCAAAGGCCACCTGATTTTCAATAAAATAATGATGACCTGTCACATTTGATAATAAACAAGGAATTTTTAAGGCCATTGCTTCAAGCACTGACAAAGGAAGACCTTCCCACCGCGAATGTGAAACATACAGATCAAGTTGAGATAAAAATTTTACTGGATTATCAAATTGTCCTTGAACCATGACTATGTTTGATAATTCATTAGGAATAATAATTTCATTTTTTCCAATGCCGGCAATTAAAAATTTAAAATGTATTTTTTTTTCAACTAAAAATAATAAATTTTTGAAAAGTATATCCAGCCCTTTTTGATAATCATTACGTGCCATCACACCCATTGTTAGCACTGGGCGATCACTTTCATCAAAACATTGAAAATTATTGAGTGATATGCCATTATTGATTACTGAATATTTTCGCTTAAAGGTTAAATGTAATTTTTCACCGATCAGTTTTTCGTCGATTGAACAATAAATATAATGATCTACAAATGGAGAAGAAAGAAAATCAAATAAGAATTTAATACGTCCTGTGATTGACTTATCTTGGTGGATCCCGTGAAAAGTATGAACAACTTTGATGCCAAAGAAATATAACAACCGAGCATAAACTCCAGCCCCACGCCCATGAGAGTGCACAATTCCAATTTGATGTTTTTTTACAAATTTTAATAAATTTAAAAAAACTATAAAATTAAATGATCGAGAAGGAAGCTCAAAATGATCTTTAAACTCACTTTTTAAAAGTGGACCAAAAGGTAGAGTTAATGGTGAGGCCAGATAGAAATTTCTTTTTGTAGTTTTTAAAACTTTTATCAAGTCTAAAATATGCTTGGGTCCACCACCTAAATCCGTTCGGACTGTAATCATTAAAAGGTTCAAGTAATATTCCTAGTGACAATTTATCTATTGT
>JAURXW010000396.1 GCA_030654205.1 Bacteriovorax sp. | reverse complement strand
GCTTAATTGATTTAATCGAAAAAACGACCAAAAAAGCTTCGCAATCAGAATCAGAAGTTTTGCATTGTTTAAATCTCGACTGGTTTAAAATTGGAACCTAATATTGCTACGGGCTTGAAATTACATTAAGTCTTTGTCTTTTAGTGCAAAGCCAATAAAAAAGCCCAAATTTTCATTGGGCCGTCATTTTACTCTATATTTTTATGATCAAAGTTTTTATCGATTCCTAGTGCTTTAGAGAAATTCCATTCTTGACGGAAGTAAAATGGCTATAAGTATATATACCATTTAAATCCTGTTATTAAGATAAAGCATCCCTTGATAATATTTCCAAGGGATGCAAGAGCTCATAAAATTTATTCAAAACATTTTGCCATGGGTGCTTTTTCTTGACTCTGATGAGTTGCCTCTTCTGAAATAAACTGTCCTGCGAGTACTCCGGTAGTTAAATTTAAAAAATCAATAACTAGTGTCGCTTTTGATTCTGAATTTTTGTAACAGATCTCATAACTAGGAATACATTTTGTCTCTTTATTTGTACATATAGTCGTTGGTATACCGTTGGATTCTCCACACGTCCCATCTTCATTAACTTTTTGGCCAAATCGACACTTCTTATAAGACTCTACACATATATCTTCACAACGTTCAGGAATAATTGTGTATTTGTATTCTTCACTATTTTCACTAAGCACTCTTTTAAAATTTAGCTTTAAATGTTGAGCATTAGAGACAAGTGAGAAAGGAGCAAATTCTTTAGGTTCAGAGTAGCTTCTAACACTATATGTGTAATCATTATTAATGACTTCTTTGTTTAAAGCGAAGACTTCACTTCCATCTTGTCCTTTAAGAATAAAACTTCTAGAGCGGAGTTTAAATAGACCATAATCAGCTTGATCGAATAAATTAACAGCTCCAGAAGGCAGCTTAATTGCGGATTCATCTAAATTTCTAAATACTCCTTTCACCTTCAAATCTGAATTGATGACTTTGGCTGATACACTTAGGGACATTGTAATGGCCAGCATACTTGTAAGGATTCTAAATTTCATAAATACCTCTAAATAAGTAATGCTTAATTGCATCGCTTGTTAAAGGCAGACTAAACTAGTCCAGGAAAAAGCATAGATCTAATTTGCTAATCAAGTAGGTTGAAATTATCTAATTTGGTAACTTTAATTTTGTAATAAACCGATAGTATGTGTAAATATGAAGAGTGATTGTATGAATTATTCTTAAAAATGCAAAAATGCATCTGTAAAAAATTCACACCTTGGACTTGGACTTACTTATGAAAAAACTCATTTTTGATTACCTTGATTACAAAATTTATATCCAAAATGTAATAGAGGATTCGCCCTCAAAAGGTAGAGGAATGAAATTAAAAATAGCGGAGTTTTTGGGCTGCCAAAATGTTCTTATCTCACAAGTTTTAAACGGAGAGAGACATTTTAGTTCTGAGCAAGGGGCAAGACTTAATAAATTTTTTGAACATATTAAAGAAGAGTCGCATTTTTTCCTGCTCTTAATAAACTACCAAAAAGCAGCCAGTGATGAATTGAAATTATTTTTAAGAGAAGAGATAAAAGATATTTTAAATGCTCGCAGTGATTTAAAAAATAGAATTAATATTAAAAATTCGCTAAAAAAAGTAGATCAAGATGTTTACTACTCCTCTTGGCATTACACGGCCATCCACATGATGGTATCTATTCCAGGGCTTCAGACTGCTCTGCCTATTGCCCGTGCACTCAAAATTACTCGTGCAAAAGCGACTGAGGTTCTAAACTTCTTGGAGAATACAGGCCTTGTGGTTCTTAAAAATGGCAAATATGAGATTGGAGTCATGAGAATCCATCTATCAAAGGACTCACCTCATATTAATCATCACCATACAAATTGGAGATTACAAGCATTGCGCTCTATTGAGGTAAATGACCCTGACGATCTTCATTTCTCAACCATCACTGCTATTTCAAAAACTGACATGGCAAACATAAAAGAAATATTAATCAAGGCCATCGAAGAAAGCCGCAAAGTTATTCGAGATTCCAAAGAAGAACAAGTTCAAAGTATCTGTATTGATTTTTTTGCAGTCTAAGGTTTTAGCATTTCACCTATTGTTACCTGATTTTCGATACTACAATCTTTTTGATAAAACTTAGGTTCCTTTTTACAAAAAAAATTGCCGCTAAATTCTGGATTAATTTTTTTGATAAAAGATACCACTTCATTTTGGATATTGGTCCAATTTGATATAAGGAATTTATCATATTTCCTTTTGGTTGCCCATGCTGTTTTTATGATTATATTTGTGAGGCCGTGAATAGATAAATTTGCTAAATTTTCTGGTAAATTTTGTTCGAGTTCTTTCCTAAAATCTTGCTCTATCAAAAACCAAGAAGGATTTTGTTGATCTTTCCAACCGTACTTAATAATGACCATTCCTGGTTCAATTACATTAGATGAATCTAGAAATGCATTTCGAGAAATTTTTTCAGCTCTAAAGTCACCACCATTTTTAAAGATCCTTGTAAATTCATTATTAATTGAGCCCTTCATTAAGGATGTAGTCATTTCAGAGACAAACGCCTCATCCTTTGAAAGTGAGAGATCTAGAACGTGATGAAGGATTTCGTGTAGAACTACCGCAGCTAATTCTGGAGTTGAATAAGTCATGACTCTTTTAGCAAGATAGATGTTAGATCCCTTGGTAAATTTAGTCATTCCTCCTAAAGAGATAAATTTATTTAAATTCTCTGGTGCCAAATACCCTTGAGGCCCTGCACCACGCGCAAGGATGATAATGGCAGGAAGCAATTTAAATTTATTTTCACTTTTAAGTGAAGACATCTCTGTTGCGAAATCATTTTTAAATTGATCGTTCATTTTACTTTGTTGGACGATATTAAGTGCATACTTAGTTGCAGCTTCTAGTCCCGTAGAGTCCGGATAAACTTCGGCTTCAATCTCTAAAGGATCACCGCCACCGCCTGTTTCAGGGCCGGATTTAACTTTGGCCATAAGGCTCATGGAGGTGAGTAATGAAGCGCTTATAATGAAAATACTTAATTTTTTAAGTGTCATGTTGTTTCCAATAAAAAATAAATTATATAGTGACTACATTATTCTATGGGCATCAATGAGCTTTGAGGTTTTTTTGAATTTTTTACAATTGAAAGTGTCTAGAAAATGGACAGCGATCTTTGTATTTTTGAGTAATGGTTCGTACGGGCCCCATTTCCATGAATCCTTCGCTCATCGATCCAAGACTCCTAATTTCGGGGTTTAACCTTCCTAGACTCAATTTTGAGTGCTTAGACAAAGAGAAAGCCAATAAAGGTCACCTCAAAGCCATTAGTTATAAAGGCAGAGACGAATTAATTGATCGAAGCTTAAAGCATCAAACACCAAACTTTTTAATTAACATTTTTTAGCGATCAACCGATAATAATTATTGAGAGTAATAAATGGAGGCTTACTATGTATAGAATGAAAACTTTTTTAATGATCTTTTTCGTAAGTGTATTGACCTCTTGCTCACATTACGAGAAATCCGAACCTAATCAAAGAACTGTTGCAAGCGAAGAAATTGTTAATGAAACTGATCATTCGGTAAAAAGCCCAATTTCATTATATCAGCACGCTTACTATGATAATAAATTAGGCGATGTCGCGATTGATTATTATACCCTCACAACCTCAAGAGCAAAATATCAGTACATGGGAAATGACAGAAGTTATATTATGGGAAAAATATATGTTGATAAAGACCATGATAACAAAGTTGTTGTAGATTTAGTTTCTGGAATTGGTGAAGCATCAAAAAATAATTTGGGTTCAGCTGCAATTTGCGATGGAGAAGAAAAAGACAGTCATAGTGCTTATAATATGTTTCTTGAAAAAGCTGGAAAGGAAAAACTTTCATTTTCTGAAATAAAAAATTTAATAAATGAGGAATTGATTTCTAGTTGCAAGAATGCAGGAGGAATAATTATCCCTGACAAAAAAAACAATATTATCAAGGAGATCAAT
>JAURXW010000388.1 GCA_030654205.1 Bacteriovorax sp. | reverse complement strand
TTTTCCATCGTTTTTCCTTTCCAGCCTTTGACTCGATTATCCACAATAATCACGCCGCCATAATCACTTTCTGTTCGAAGTAATCGACCAAGCTTTTGATGAAGTGAGCGCGTGCGATGGGCGAGATAATAATCAGTAAATTCGTTTCCTAAATTAGCTTCAAAAAAATCTCTTCGTTCGTTAACGACTAAATCCATTCTTAAATCAGGAATTTTATCGATAAAAATAAATTGTAGCGCATCTCCAGGAATATCAATTCCCTCTCCAAAGGACTCCATACCAAGAAGAATGCCTGAGCCAGATCGCTTGTAGTCTTCCACTACATTGGTTCCCATTCCTTGAATAAAAAGTGGAATTTGACCTTCAAATTCTTTTAGTAAAAGTTCGCGAGCAATTTCAAAACGGGCCTTGGCCGAAAAAAGTAAAAGTGTTTTTCCGTTAAGTTTTCTGATCAGAGGTTTAATTTTCATCAAATTGTGTTCAACGAAATTAGCTTGATAAAGAGAGGGCCCATCATCACATAAAAAGATTTTTGTTTTGGCCTTATAGTCGTAAGTAAAAGGTAAATAGGTTCCAGTTTTAAATCTTTTTTCTGGTTCGAGGTACGCGTAACCTGTCGCCCACTCAATTCCTTTTGAGCCTGTATCTCCCGTACCATTGGCAAGAGTGGCCGAAGTAAAAACCACCGAAGCTGAAGTCGCAAGCAATTGCTCTTTGACGATTCGTCCAACATCAACTGGTGATGACGAAAATAAATAGCCTTGGTTTTCTAAAAACTTCATTGAGCGGCAATAGTTTTCAGTGGGAACAATTAATTTATCAAAACATTGTACGTAATCATTAAGCTGAGCAAAAAAAGATTCAAATCGCGTAAAGGCAGTAATTTCATTTTCAGATTTTAAATTCTTGGCATCAAAGCGGCCAGCATAAGGCAAAAGGTGATTTAAATAAGTTTGCATAATAAAATGCACACTTTCTAAGTGATTTAAAATCGCCTGAGCACTTTGCTCAGTATGGGTGACTCGATTGAGCATGGGCAGCTCATTCCAAAAAAGCTCAGTATATTTTGGCATGCGCTTAAAATACATAGAAATCATTTCTCTGAGTGGTCCCAAATGGTCAGTTAGCATCTGAAAAGATTTTAGGGTTTCTTCTCTTAGTCTTCTAATGACTTCACTTGACTCTCCTTCTATGCTTTCGTTTTGGGCCAAAAGATAAAAAAGAGACCCTACCCCTTGGAGGTGTTGTAGTGCATTTACAAAGACTTCAAATCCAACTTGATCTACTTCAAGCGAAAATGCTTTGGTCGCTTCATCTTCGATCTTATGGGCCTCATCAACCACTATGTTTAAAGGGCGCGGGATACCTTTAGGCCAAGCAAACATTAAAGAATGGTTCCCAATGATTATATGGGCCTCTTTAGCTTCTCTTAGACCGGTAATATAACTGCAGTTATTTTTAAATGGACAATTATTTCCTGAGCATGACCTAAAATCAACTCCCAGCTCTTTTTCCCTGCGGTTCATCGCTTCAATTTTTCTTTTTAAAACATAAGGTAAATCATCTCGAAGAATTTTTTCATTACTTTTTAAACGACCATTATGAAAGAAAATTGATTCAAAATAGATGGAGGTAAATAACTCTCCGAAATCGGCCGCAGTACTCATTAAAGTATTTTCGTTTTCTTCCACTCGAAAATTTGATTCACATAAATGATTATTGGAACCAACTAATAATTTTATTTTAATTTCATCTTCGTTAAGTCCTAAAAATTCTCGCACTTGGGGTACGTCTTTGTTAAAGGCCTGATGCTGAAGAGTCTTAGTTCCAGTCGCAATCAGCACGGGCTTTTTATCTTCGAGTGCAAAAAGTACGGCGGGAATTAAATAACCAAATGTTTTCCCTGTTCCTGTGGGAGCTTGAACCAAGCTGTGAATGCTATTTTTAAACGACTGCCCGACTTTAACGGCCAGATCAATTTGCGACTGTCTTTTTCGGTAGCTTGGAAAAAGAGTTTTAATTTTGACTTCATCACTAAAAATATTTTTTATATTTTGACCGCTAAATTCAATTGAAAAGTTTTTCACTAACTTCTTAACCGGCATAATTTCCGGGAAGCGCTTAGGCCAAATTTTTTCTTTTGCTTTGGCAACTGAGCCTTCTAAATCAAATTCAATCTCGCTTGCGATTGCTTGTAATTCTTCGTCTGAGAGATGAAGAAAATTAGCAAGCCAAAATTCATCGAGCTTTTTTTCCAGCAGCTGCAGTTTTAAAAATTGATAGAATGCTTTATCTTTGCGAGTAATTACCGCGGCCACTAAAACAACTTTTAATAAATCACGGGCATCTTCAAATCCACGGTGCATCTCAGTCTCGGCGATCCCCCAATCCTGAATAAAATGTTCTAATTTAAGTGAAGCGTATTCTGGGAATAAAAGCCCTAAAAATAAAAGAGTATCGCAAAACTCTTCGCGCTGACTTCCATCATCAATTTTATCAAATGATCGTTTTAAAAATCCTGATTCAAAATCCGAATTATGGGCCACAAGTTTTGCGCCAAAAAGTTCCTGAATTTCACCTTCGACTTGTTTCCATGAGGGAGCATGAGAGAGCATTTTATTATTGATGCCAGTAAGCTTTTGAATAAAAGATGAAAGCTCAGTTGGGTACTGAACCAAGGAAGAATATTTTTTTGTAAGTTTAATTCCATCAAACTCAAGGTATCCCACATCGATAACTTGATCATAACTTGGATCGGCACCTGAAGTTTCAACGTCAATGACCGCCCATCTTCCTAGTCTATGACTCATAAATTATCCTTATTAAATTTTCTTTTTTTGGTTTTATCACAGTAATCGCCATTTTGAATATTGATGAAGTTTACTTTTTCATCTATTGTGAAATTATTTGTAAAAGGAATCCCTAATGACCAGTGCCGTTGTTTTTCAAATTCAGTCTTTTATCATTTATATGCTTATGGTCTTTGGTATTTCTAAGCGTAAACAACGTAAAATTCACGTACCCACTATGATTGTTGTTTTGACATGGGACATCCTTCTCATTTTACAAATTGAACTCAATCGCTCGGCAGTCGAAAAAGCGGCAAAAGCAATGATAAATCCAGTTATTTTAAATATTCATGTCTCATTTGCTGTCTCATGTGTTGTTTTTTATTTTCTTCTTATCTATTCTGGGAGAAAGCTACTTAAGGGAAATAATTCATACCGCTTGCGTCACCGCATATTTGGATGGACGGCCTTCGCCTTGCGAACTTTAACATTAATCACTAGCTTCTTTGCAGTTGCTAAATAACAAGGTTTCTATGGAATTTGAAAACGTTAAAAATATAATTAAGGCCGGACTCACTGATGCTTACGTAGAAGTTCAAGATATGACAGGAACTCGCGATCACCTGGATCTTTTAATCGTAAGCGACCAATTTGTGGGTATCAGATTAATTCAACAACACCAGTTGGTGATGAATCTATTAACTGATAGTCTCAAAGCTGAGATACATGCAGTTCAATTAAAAACAATGAGCTTTGAAGACGCGAAAAAGCGTGGAATAAATACAGGTAAATAATCAATTTTTAAATTTAAGGAGTCATATTATGAGTAATCCATTTGTTGTAGTAGGCGGAAACGCAATCGAAGAATCAGAGCAAAACAAAAGTCTTGATCTCTCAGTTCGCATTGGGAACTTGATCAACTCTGCTCCAATCGTTCTTTTTATGAAAGGAACTTCAGACATGCCACAATGTGGATTTTCTGCCAACGTCGTAAAAATTCTCAATCATGTTGGCGTTAGCTTTAATACCTTTAATATTCTTTCTGATATGGATATTAGAGAAGGTGTTAAGAAGTTTTCTAACTGGCCGACATACCCACAACTTTATGTTAAAGGACAACTAGTTGGTGGAAATGATATCATCACAGAAATGATGAATAATGGTGAACTTGAAGAAACTCTAAAATCATAAAAAAAAGCGGCATCCAAAAAAGGTTCCA
>JAURXW010000372.1 GCA_030654205.1 Bacteriovorax sp. | reverse complement strand
TTTTCCCCCTAAGCTTCTCCATAGCGGAGAATAGAAAGTACTTCTATTAGTATTTGTAATTTTTCTTAAGTAATAATAGTAACTATAAAAATGATTGTTAATTTTTTTATAAGTTTTAATAAAGGTGAAGGTTTAGAAAATGAGTATAATAAACAAACTAATTAAAAATGACAATAAATATTTTTTTAGTTTAAAATAATCCGCCAAAATGAAAAAAAATTTAACTATTAAAAACAATCTATATATTAAAATACTAGTTTGGGCATACGATAGACATGAATTAGGTTTTACAGAGAAAGAAATTTTTGATGAATTTAAACTTAGTAAAGACCAGATAAACTGCTATGTAAAATTATTTCGTTCCAGTTATAATGTCGGTGATAATTTAATAGGTCATATAAAAAATAGAGAAGAAGGTGATTTATACTCTCTAACAGCCCTCGGTATCTCTGCCGCAGTTGATTATATTGGACTTGAAGAGGCTAGAAAAAGCGGAAAAAGAGCAGAAAGAATTGCATTATTTTCGATTTTTATTGGTGTAACTGTCGGTGTCGCCCAAATTGCTATCAGTATAATCCAATATACTGGTTTGAATAATAATACAGTTTTGTCATTAATAAATTTTTGTCGCTAGATCGGCTGAAGCTAATTTTTTTTGCATGTTCACCCTAATAAAAACAATCCACAGTCTAATCTGGCTCGTCATGGTCTCGGCGATTTTTTATATTTTGTACGCTGGGATTTTTAATCTTTTTGATGTTTATTTTTATATCTCGATCGGTTTGATGATAGTTGAGGGGATTGCGTTATTAATATTCAAAGGAGCATGCCCGCTGACTGTGGTGTCAAAAAAACTTAAGAGTGATTATAGCGAAGGAGATGATATTTATTTACCTCATTGGCTGGCGATTCATAATCGATTAGTGTTTACATCAATATTGGTTGTTGGATTAGTGATTGTGGTTTATCGGTTTTTGGGGCGGTAATTTTTTTTGTCATTCCTGTGGAGGTTACATAAAACGCTGACGAAATTTTAAACAAAACCTTTTCTTTTTGTACCCCAGGGTACCTTCTCTGGCTTCGCCATTCACCTTGTCATCTTGAGCGTAGCGTAGCGGAGTCGAAAGATCTATAATAGTTCAATCTATAGAATTAACAATTAGCTATATGCCCAAGTATTATAGATCCTTCGGCTTCGCTCAGGATGACAAATATAAGGGTTTCTTGTTAAAAACCGTCAACGAATTATTCAACATATACAGGGGATAACAGAAAAGAAGGTTTTTTTATTTATTTTGATTTTGTCAGTGAATTAAGTAGTATTTGTAAACATAGCAGACGGATGTTTTTGTATTTAAATCAATAATTATCTTCAAATAAATTTATAAAAGGCAACTATGAAAATTATATGTGATCAAGAAAAATTATGGACGAAAGAGTGGAAGAAGGGAAAAGTGCTATTGGTTAATAATTTTGCGAAAAGGTCTTTATTGGAGATCAAGAAGCAGCGTAATTTAAAAACTATTTTAGATTTAGGTTGTGGTTCGGGACAGGATGCAGTATTTTTTGCTGAGCATGGTTTTCGGGTTACGGCGGTTGATTTTTCCGAGGCGGGGTTAAGTTCAATTTCTGGAGACATCCCAAATCTAAAAAAGATTTGTTCTGGTATTAATGAATTAAAATTAAAACCAAATTCTTTTGATGTAATCTACGCCCATCTCAGTCTTCATTATTTTGATGACAAAACTACAACTAAAATTTTTACTAATCTTTTTAAAGCTTTAAATAATGGTGGTTTGATTTTTGTGAAATGTAAATCAATTGATGATTCTCTGTATGGACTTGGTGAAGAAGTTGGACGTGATATTTATTATTACAAAAAGCAATACCGTCACTTTTTTTCCAAAGATTACATGTTAGAAAAATTATCAAGTTTTAAGATAATTAAAATCAGAAAATCAACTTCGGTTTATCACAATTTTAAATCTTCGTTTATTGAAGCAGTTGCAAGAAAATAAGTTTATTGACAAATATTAGTTATTTATCTAATATACAAAGGCTGAAATAGTGGGTTCTTTAAACAATAAACAATATAAACAGGCGAGGTGAAAGATGGCACAAGTAAAAATTGTCAAAGTTCCGGATGGACAAGCGCCAGAATGGGTGAGAAAAGAATGGGTAGGATTGGTTTTGCCCTTGGTTGAAGATGCTCCCAGGGTAGAAAAAGTGATTGGTGTTCTTGGTGGAAAGGTTGATAATGCTGATCAGTATATTGACGGCTATTCGGTGGAAACTGCTGCTGCGATTGATTTTTTGAAGAAAAAAAATTTTGAAGCTGCTCAATGGTGGATAAATAAAGTTCCTTTCTGGTTTGTCCCACGCTTGATTTTCAAAAAAGAAGATTGTGAATTGATTAAGGAGGACTAAAAAATGCCCCGAAAAAAATTCCGTTCCCCAATGGTTATTAACCTCAGAAAAGCAAAAGTTTACGACAGACAAAACCCAAACATTTCTTCACTTGAAGAATCACATGCACTTTTAAAAGAGGTTGACCCAGATTTGACTTCATTGCTTGAATTAAAAAGGAAGATTATTTCAAACGAATTAGAGGGAGGTATGAAATGATAGAAATTCCTAAGAAATTAGTTCAGGAATTATTTAAAGCAGCAAAGGATATGCCCAGAAGAACACCAGCTGCAGGAGGTTGCGGGACAGTCCACGATTTTAAAATCGATGCTGCGACAGT
>JAURXW010000366.1 GCA_030654205.1 Bacteriovorax sp. | reverse complement strand
TTTTCCCTATGTCATGCATATGAAAAAGTTAGCTAAATTTTTAAAACTTCCGGCCTTGCCATTATCGGTCAATCTTTTTCCACTACCCTCACCTATAGACATTTATATTGGTGAACCCTATTGTCTTCCAAAGGGATTAAGTCCTGAAGCCCTCGATGAAGAATTAGAAATTCATCTCACAATGATCGAACAAAAGATTCAACATCTAACTGAAAATGGACTAATAAATCGTCGAACAATTTTGCAGAGATTAAAAAAATGAATATGGAAAAAGCAAAAAATGGCGCTCCAAAATCTGTTTTAATTATTGGAATTCAAGGAGCACTTGCCAAAATAACGGCCGAGCTCTTAATTAAAAAAAATCAAAATATAAAAATTCACGGTGTTGATTCAAGGCTTATTGAAAATGTTCCCAATCGCTCACAAATTTCTTATCAACAAATGAAATATACTCGCACTAATTTCGAAAAAATTTTCCGAGAGTTTCAATTTGATACCGTTCTTCATTTGGGCCGTCTTGGCCATTCTCCGACTCTTGGAAATACCAATAAAAGAATAGATATTAATCTAGTTGGCACTAATACGATTTTAGAGCTTGCACAAAAATTTCAGTGTAAAAAAGTTGTAATCCTAAGCACTCATCACGTCTATGGGGCCCATGCCGATAATTCAATGTTTCTAAAGGAAGATGCTCCACTTCGAGGTAGTTTTAAATATGCTGAACTTCGCGACGTTGTCGAAATGGATCAAATGTGTACTAACTGGATGTGGAAAAATCAAAATCAAATTGAAACGGTCGTTCTTAGGCCATGCAATATTATCGGGCCACAAATAAAAAACTCGATCACTCAATATTTGAAAACAACCTACTCTCCTTTGCCGATTGATTACAATCCAATGTTTCAATTTGTTCACGAATTTGACATGGCCAATATTATAGTTGAATCCGCAGAAAAACTTAAAACTGGAATTTATAATGTTGCTGGCGATGATGTCATCACCTTGCATGAAGCTGCAAAAATTATCGGCGTAAAAAAAATAAAAGTACCAATAATCATCGTAGAACAGCTCGTAAAAATAATGATTCCCATTTGGCAATTCCCTCATTACCTCATTGATTATCTAAAATACCCTGCGACACTCGATAATAATGAGCTGAAAAAAAATTTAGGGGATAATATCTTTCGTTTCTCTGCAAAAGAGGCACTAGAACTTTTGAAACCCCATTGACGATAGGCCCTGGCCCTTTTAATATAGCCTTCTGCCCCGGTGATGAAATGGTAGACTTGATAGATTCAAAATCTGTTGTCGAAAGGCGTGCCAGTTCGAGTCTGGCCCGGGGCACCAATTGTCAAGCTATTCGAACCAACATTCCTAGAACCATTTACGAGATTAAAAGAACCGCAGGCTTTCGCCTGCGATAACTCGTTTGTATAAAATTCTTTATCCACATTCCAATGTATTCTCACGCTGTCCGGTCCAATTTCCACCCTTCTAACAAATTTCTGCAAAATCATCTTTTTTACATTCGCATCTGGATTCTCACTCAGTGATTTCTTCACGATTTTGCTAAATTCAGAAAATGTCTCTAATGGAACAAGTCTCTGATCCAGATTTATTTCTTTTCCAGACAAAATCTTTTCCTCAATTTCTTTTTTATGCGCTTCAACTTTTTCCATCTGCTTAAATAAGGGAACTGCCGAGACACTCTTAGGTAAAATCGCAATCCTTTCTGCCAAAGCATCTAATTGGGAATTTAAACCGTACAATTTGGCCTTTAAACGTTCATACTCCTTAGCAGAATCGTTTTCTGCATGAATCTTTTTTACCTTCTCTAATAGGCTTAAAATAAACTGATCGCTTTCCAGTAACTTCAAAAATTCATTCCAAACAAGAGGCCCTAAGATTTTTTCTGGAACACGATGAGGGTCACACTTGAAAGTTTTCTTCGTTAAACAAGAATCACGTTTTACTGCCCATGAATGTTCGTAATAGGGAACTTTTCCATTTCGCCCTGTAGCCGATTTTCCCGGCAAGAAATCACCACAAGTCATGCAGAAGGCGACACCTGATAAAAGATAAGGATAACGATTTTCACCTTTAATTGGTTTTAATCTCGATTTATTTTTTGTCAGCAACTGATTGGCCCGATTAAAAATGGCTTCATCGACAATGGCATCCCAAGAAGCTTTTACTTCCTTAATCTCGCTCTTGTTGGTATAAACTTTTATTCCGATATAGGCTTTGTTGCGTAAAATATTCTGCACATTATCCACCATGAAATGTCCGACTCTCATGCGACTGCCACCACCTTCATGATGGGCCTTGGCCTTAAATCCGTTTTCGTTTAACCATCGTGCCGTACTTGAAAGGCTTCCCATCTTTAAATAAGTGGCAAAAACAGTTCTGATTGTTTCCGCATGTTCAGGATCAATTGCCAACGATGATTTATTTTCTGGATGTTTGGTATATCCCAACGGGATACTTCCTCCATTAAAAAGACCACGACTAGAGCGAGCTAAAATGTTAGCAGTCACACGCTCACTGGTTTGCTTTCTTTCAAATTGCGCAAAATTTATTAACTGGAACAGAAGCATTTCACCGGCGGCAGTCGTCGTATCAAAATCCTCACGCAAGCTCATGAAGGAACATTTGTGTTCATGCATCGAATCCCACATCGTTAAAAAATCACGATTGTTTCTCGATAACCTTGAAAGCTCGGTCACCATTATAAGATTGATCTTTCCCGACCTCATATCTTGAAGCATCTCAAGAAGCTTAGGTCGCTTCATATCCTTTGCCGATATCCCAGCATCAACATAGACACCAGTAAGTTCACCAAACGATGAAGAATGATTTCGCCAAATAATCGACTCGCGCAAACGTTGTTCTTGGTTTTTGATCGATCCTTCTGGATTTTCCGCCTGCTCCTCTGTGGATACTCTGACGTAAATTCCGATTCTGTAATTTTTGTTTTTATGCATCTGTTCCCGTCCTTTGTAAGAAATTATTCTCATCATTGAACGAGTCGGAAATTGAATCTTTTTGA
>JAURXW010000365.1 GCA_030654205.1 Bacteriovorax sp. | reverse complement strand
GCTTAGATTTGGCTTTTTTTGTGGTTATAACAATAACTCCACCAATAGCATTAGAACCATAAGCTAATCCTTGGGAACCTTTTAATATTTCAATTCGTTCAATATTATTTAAACTTAATTTCCCTATATCAAATTGCCTATTGGGGTTGCTTGGATCATTCATAATGACTCCATCAATAACAACTAGGGTATGTGATGAGTCCGTCCCACGAGTGAAGAGACTCGCACTTTGGCCATTAGGGCCAGAGCTAACAATATTTAAATCGCTTTCTTTGGAAAGAAGTTCTGGAAGAGTTAGACTATATGTTTTAGAAATATCTTCAGAATTAAAAATTCGAACATCATTTGTGGACTTGTAGATACTAGATTTAATCCGATCGCCCCAAATGATAGTTGACTCTTCATTTGAAGCTGCAGATGCATTTACAGAGAAGCTAATTAAAATTGAGAGTAAGCTGATTTTTAGGATGAGTTTAGCGAATACATCAAATGACATACTTTCCTCCACGGGATGAATAGACTTTCAAGAGGGATCTGACTTTACAGTTGCGGGACAGTGAAGGAATTTACACCTTACTTCACCTCTTAAAGTTTGAATTGACTATACTGAAAGGGATGATTCTTTACAAGAAATTTTTTCACTCTTACAATCAACCAATGAAGAGTATCCTTTTAATTATTTTCTTATCTGTTTTAACCTTTGCACTGAGCTTAGCTTATGCAAGTGAGTGCAATCTTCAAGCACCTATAAAAACGTATCAACCACGTTATGCCAAACATTTTGCAATTAAGTACTATAAGAATTTTAAAATAGTAAATGTAAATAACGATCAATATTTACTTAGTGAAAATGCTGAAATAGGTTGTACAACATCATTATTAAAAATCACTACGCCAGTGAAAAAGGTGGTAATGATGTCCACAACTTATCTTCCTGCCCTTGAATTATTACATCAAGAACAAACACTCATTGCCTTTCAAGGTAAGAATTATATTGTTTCAAAAAAATTTAATTTAAATCAGATCAAGGATTTAGCTTTTAAGTACAATCCAGAGTTCTTACTTGGGTTAAAGTCAGATTTAATTATGGGGTACGCTTCAAATCTTACTTCGCAAAGTCAACGTCATGTTTTTAATTTACTGAAACTAGCTGTGGTCTTTAATAAAGATTTTGAAGAAAGTACATCTTTGGGTAGGGCTGAGTGGTTAGTTTTTATTTCTAGCTTTTATAATCAAGAAATTGAAGCGGAGAATATTTTCAATTCAATTGAAAAAAACTATTTAGCCCTGAAAGAAAAAAATAAAAAAATACAAAAAAAAGCAAAAGTTTTGGTGGGAGAAATTCAAGGTGGGTACTGGGTAACTTGCGGAGGCAAAAGTGACCTCGGGCAATTAATCGAAGATGCGGGCGGGGAAGTTGTACCCCACAATACCAGTTCCACGACTCAGAAAATAAATCTTGAGGAAATGAGCAAAGAAAAAACTTTATATGATATTTGGTTAACACATAATTTTTGGGAAAATTCAGATGACCTTGCGCTTGGAATTCACAAAGATTCCCGCTATTTGTTAATAAAAGCTAAAAATATTTTTAATAATAATTTAATTACCAATGGACATAAGGCCAATGACTTCTGGGAAACTGGCCTACAAAGACCAGATCTTTTATTATTAGATCTATCATCCATTTTTCATCCTGAATTATTTACTTCGCACAAATTATATTGGTATCGAAAATTATGATTTTTAAAAATATTTTATTACTTATATTGATACTACTCCTGGCCTTCTTTTTATTGGTGTACGGTGAAACAGGATTTAGCTTAGAGCCAAGTATTATTTGGGAGCTTCGCTTACCCAAGGTTCTTGTATGTATGTTTGCAGGTGGGATGCTGGCAGTCGCCGGGCTGTTGATGCAAATATTTTTTCAAAACCCTCTCGCTGGTCCAGATGTTTTGGGAGTCAGTGCCGGTTCATCACTTTTTGTTGCTTTTTGGATGATGGCCTCAGTTGGCTTTTCACAGACATTTTTGGATTGGGGGGGGAGCATGATGTCCTTTTTGGGGGCCATCTTTGTTTTTTCAATCTTGATATTTTTTGTCCATAAAAATATGTCGCGAGTAAGTTTAATCATTACTGGACTCTTGATTTCTTCTTTTGCTTCAAGTGGGATCTCTATATTGGTAAATATGAGCCAGGCCTTGCAGTTAAAAAATTATTTGGCATGGAGCATGGGAAGTTTTAGAAACGTTACGAGTCCTGATTTACCAAGGTTTATTCTTTTATCTGTTGCCGCGACATTGCCAGTTTTATTTTTTATAAAATCTCTTAATCAATTTTTACTGTCAGAAAATTATGCTAAAAGTATGGGGGTTCATATAAAACGAATTAGAGTGATCTTTATAACTTTGGCGGCTTTACAAATTTCAGTTGTTACATTTTTTTGTGGTCCTATAGGTTTTATTGGAATTATTTCTCCTCATCTGGCTCGTCAGTTTTTAAAATGCTCACAATTAAAAATACTTTTACCGGCAGTCTTTTGCATCGGCATTCTGCTGGCGTTTGTTGCTGAATTGATAATTGTACTTAATCCAACTTGGTCAATTTCAGTGAATGCTATTTTGGGTTTAATTGGCGCTCCTGTTATTGTTATTTATCTTTATCGTCAAAGGCATTTGAGTGTATGAAAAATAATTTATTAGAATTACAAAATCTTTCAATTGGCTTTAATAAAAAAAGTCTATTCGAAAACATCAATGCTCAAGTTTCAAAAGGGATGATTATTGCCTTAATGGGAGCCAATGGTGCAGGTAAAAGTTGCTTGTTAAAAACCTTAGCTCATTTAATTGCGCCGATAGGTGGAGATATCAAAATTCATGATAAAAGTATAAATGTGTTCAGTTCGCAAGAATTAGCAAGATTTATATCTATTGTTTTGACTGAAAAAATTCAAGTTGATTTTTTAAAAGTAGTAGAATTAATTTCACTAGGGCGTTCTCCTTATACGAACTGGCTAGGAGATTTAAATAATTCGGATAAGAAGATTGTCAGTCAAGTTATGGACCAAGTCGGAGTATTTGATTTAGCAGAGCATTTTTATTCTGATCTAAGTGATGGACAAAAACAAAAAGTTTTAATCGCTAGGGCCTTGGCCCAGCAACCGGAGATATTAATTTTAGATGAACCAACTACATATTTAGATATTCCTTCTAAAGTAGAATTATTAAAGTTACTTCAGAAAATTTCTAAAGAAAGTAATATGGCGATTATCATGAGCTCCCATGACTTAGATTTAATAGAATCAAAAGTTGATGAAATTTGGTTGATGGGAAAAGATGGTAGTTTTAATATTGGAAGCCCAGAGAATTGTCGTTCAACTGGACTTTTTGATAAGCATTTTTATTTTTAATAAATTAGATTTGTACTAATTTAATAACGGCCGTTTTTTCTTGATTGTCCCGAATATATTTAATTTTTACAGTATCCCCAATTTTATATTTATCAATAACTGTAAATAAATCGTCATAGCTTTTTATGGCATTATTATCAATACCTGTGATGATATCTCCTAAGAAATATTCACCAAATCTATTTCGTGTTATACCTCTCATTCCGATTTTTGCAGCAGGTCCTTTAGGGTCAACATATTTAAGCATTACTCCGTCTCTTAAACCAAATCGGGCTGCATAGAAATCTTCAAGTACAACAATACCTAAGCCAGGACGAATAACTTTTCCATATAAAATAAGTTGTGGAACTACGCTTTTAACTGTGTCTACGGGAATAGCAAAACCTAAGCCTGCACTTGCGCTGGCCCCTGCACCATTGAAAATCATAGTATTGATTCCAATTAATTTTCCTTGAGAATCAAGAAGTGCTCCTCCTGAATTTCCGGGATTTATTGAAGCATCGGTTTGTATCATTCCATTTATTGAAACACCGGCATACCCTTTTATGCTACGATCTAGGGCAGAAACCGAACCAGTTGTTAATGAATGATCAAATCCTAATGGATTACCAATGGCCAAAGCTTTTTGACCAACTTGTAAATTCTTTGAGTCACCAGCGATAATTGGTTTTAGGTCTTTTGGAGTTTCATTTAATTTTAAAACAGCAATATCTTTTTTGGGATCAGCTCCTACAAGTTTTGCTCGATATTGTTTTTTATTATCTTTAAAAGTAATTAAAAATGAATCACCGCCATCAACGACATGAAAATTTGTTACAATATAACCAGTTTTATCCCAAACAAAACCAGATCCCATTCCAGACTCAACTTCAACGCCACTCATATCCAAATTACTGCGAGCTTTTTTCATGTTGGAAACGTTAACAACGGAATCGGCAACATTTTGAAAAATGCTTATCGAATTTCGCTCATTTTCCAACATTGGAGCAGATTCATTTTTTTGAACTGACTCCAAGGACCATGCATTACTGCAAAATAGACCTATATATAAAACTATGAAACTAAAGCGTCGGGCCATTGAACTCCTCCTTGCTACTAATGTCCTCTATAGATATAATCCTGTTACAAAATTTCTTCAAGAGGGTAATGGCCATGGAAATCAATTTTTATAATCGTTTAACAAATTCATTAGAAAAAGAAAAAGTTTACGGTGATAAATTTGTTGAGTGGCTTTATCTCACTTCATCGGGGAAATCCCTTTCGCATCTTGTTTGCAAGGCCCCGATCAGTAAGCTTTACGGGGCCTTGCAAAATTCTAGTTTTAGCAAAGGCAAAATTGCGCCCTTTATTGAGAATTTTAATATTCCAATGGAAGATTATTTGCCCGAGTCAGGCCATAATAGTGAATCGCCTTACTCAAGTTTTAATCAATTTTTTATTCGAAAATTTAAAGCTGGCAAAAGACCTTTTACTCTTAACCCAAACGAAATGCCGGCGTTTAGTGAGGCCCGGTATTTTGGTTATACCAATATTGCTAACGAAGAAAAAGTTCCGGTAAAAGGTTCATTTCTTTTTCCTAAGGAACTCATTAGTAATTCAACTTGGGATAAAACTTTTGAGGATGGACCATTATTATTAGCGCGTCTTTGTCCCGTAGATTATCACCGTTTTCATTTTCCTGATGATGGTATTGTGCTTGATGAGTACCGGGTGAGTGGTCTGCTTCATTCTGTAAATCCTATTGCCTTAAAAGCTAAACCAGATATTTTAATTACGAATGAGCGCCATGTAACAATCTTAGAAACTAAAAACTTCGGTAAATTAGCCTATATTGAGGTGGGTGCTATTTGTGTTGGGAAAATAATCCAGTCTAGTGGACTAAATAAAGGACAAAACTTTAAGCGTGGCGATGAAAAAGGATATTTTCTTTTTGGTGGATCAACAGTCATCGTTATTGGAGAAAAAGGAAAATGGACGCCCTCACAGGATATTCTCGATTACACGAATAAAGGAATTGAAACTTATCTTCACCTCGGAATGACGGTAGCGAGTAAAGGATAATGATCAGAAGGAAAAACTCCATTAAAGGATTTTTTTTCTAAATAAATATCTTCAACTGCAAAAGCTTGAGGAATTAAAATCCAATCTATGCGGTCACCTTGATCTGCATTTTCTAAAAAGCCGTGATGAGAAGTTTCTTCAACGAACCCACTTTCTATCCATGGATCTTTTAAATCTAGTGCATTTAATATAGATTGATAAACGGCACTGGCGGGAGAGTCGTTAAAATCACCCATTAAAATTAAAGGAAGTTTTTGCTGATTTAATTTATCTATTTCGCGAATCAAAACATTAATTTGTTCCAAACGAGTTTCTTCTAACACATGATCTAGATGGGTGTTGACAATAAAATAATCGAGATTGTTTACAAGATGAGTAACTTCCATCCACGTGCATAGTCTTGGAAATGTACTTTTAAATGAAAAAGATCCCGGAGTGAGAGGAGTTTCTGATAACCAAATATCGCCACTTCTTTTTACTTTTATTTGTTCTTCATTTACATAAAGACATGGGTACATTCGCTCTTCAATCCATTCGCGATGAGATTCGATTAATTTTAATGGTATTAAATAAGCAAGGCTCTTGATTTGTTTTTCACGGCCTTCTTGGGTGGCTAAAATATCGGGATGAAATTCTGTAATAATTTTTTGCAATAGCGGACTGCGGTTCTCCCAAGAGTGAACCCCATCATTTTCATTTTCGTAGCGTATATTAGAAGAGATGAGTTTTAATTGCATACTGTTCTTATTCTAAAGCATTTTATTCTCAAAAGAGAACACCATTCTTCAAAGAGCTTCTTAATCCAACCAATAATCTCTAACTTAGTTAACTTTTTTGGTCATAATTCTTGGCACAACTCCTGCTTTAGAGATCTATAAATAATTAAGGGGGATCGAATGGAACTACAAAAAACGATATTGAAACAGTACATGCTTTTAAATGAAGAGCCGACACTAAAAAACATTGCGAGTGATACAGGAATTCAAGTGACGAGAGTATTTCGTTTATTTAACGGAAGTACGATGAAGCTTTGTGAATACCAGGTTTTTCAGCGAAAAGTTAAAGAAAAAATGGGATTGACTGACACTCTTGAAGCTATGGCCTTCGATTGTTCTTTAAAACTAAGTACCGAGGCCATTAGAGACATTGAGGCTTACCTTAAAAGAAAAATGGAAATTTGGAAAATTAAACAAACTTCAAGTCAAAAATATAAATCAGCAAATCAATTATCAGCTTAATTAACAAAGGAATTTTTATGAAAGACGGACTACTTATTATTGAAAGAATTATTATTGAATCGTTGTCAAAAAAAGAAAGAAATATGCAGGAAATTATTCTAGATACAAATTTAGATCATTCACTTCTACTAAATATTTTACCAAATCTTTTAATGAAAAATATGATTCGTTATACACGCGGAACTTATTCTATTGAAAAAGAAAATTGTTTTCAGTGGCTCAATGAAGTCAATAAGACCGACAATGTAAAAGAAGAAGCAAAAGAACTGTTTATTTCTCTGGTAAATCAATATTTCAAAAAAGATTTAGTGAAGCCAGTTGGTAACGAAACTCAATTAAAAATTCAAAAAGTATGGCTTACGAGAGATGAAGAAGTAATCTTGCGCTCTCATTTGTCTGGTCTTGATGGGTTTTTTACTGGTGTAAAGGCTTCGCGAAGAATCAAGCCCGAAAGAGAGAAAACGTGCGAACAGCGCGTGGTTATTTGGGGACTTTCCCAGTATTCTGATTTGGTCGATGGAGTGCTTGAAGCAGTTTAGTTTTTTTAGAAAAGATAAACGCGATGCATTTAATGATTTTTTTTCATGTAAACAGTTGACTTAAATACCGGATGCGTAGTAAAAATTTATAGTATATTCATTGTGCGCGTAAACTCGTCATCTTAACGAAATTTAAGGAGAATAAAGATGAAAACATTATTAGCTCTAGTATTGATCGTATCTGCTGTTTCTTTTGGTTGTTCAAAAAAAGAAGAAGCTACAACTGAAGCTGCACCTGCTGCTGCTACTACAACTGAAGCTGCTCCTGCTGCTCCAGCTGCTGAAGCTGCTCCTGCTGCTGAAGCTGCTCCTGCTGCACCTGCTGCTGAAGCTGCTCCTGCTGCTGCACCTGCTGCACACTAATTATTTTAATCGCTCTTTTAGAGTATTAGATAATATAATGAAGGCCTCGAAAGAGGCCTTTATTATTTTTAGAACCAAAAAATATCTAATAATTGTTAACCTATAAATCCATGCTGATCCAGCATCTCTTTTACAAGCTCAATAAAATTTCTATTAATATCTTTATTTTCAGGTGAATCTTCACAGCATTGAAGGTAGCCGAGCATTTTAGGAAGTGGCGTTTTTCTCTGATTGGTTTGTAACCAGTTGTTAAAAAGAGTAAAGACTTCAAGCCAATCAAATAAATTAAAATCAGAGCGATCGACTACATAGAAGAATTGATCGATTCCTGTGACTCCAACTGGGCGCTCTTTTGAGTCTTGAAAAAGAATAACTACCATTAATTCTAAGTGCTTTATGGTGCATCGGCCTTTGGTAAGGCGAATTAAATTTTTATCAGTTAAAAATTTATCAGGAAGAGTGGCCCTGGCATAGGCAAGTGGAGTTCGCCATTCCTCACCTTTTAGTTCAATAACATCTTCCAGGGTCAGAATTTTTTTTTCTACTTTATTTGGGTTCATAACCTAAATTAGGAGCAAGCCATTTTTCTATTTCAGCTTTGCTCATATCCTTTCTAGCGGCATAAGACTCGATTTGGTCTTCGGCCAGGTTTCCAACATTAAAATAGCGGGCTTCAGGATGATTAAAAAAGAATCCTGAAACTGAGCTTGCTGGGTTCATTGCAAAATTTTCAGTTAAAGCAATACCTGTTTGCTCGCTGGCATTTAGTAAATCCCATAAAATTTTCTTTTCAGTATGATCAGGGCATGCGGGATAACCTGGAGCTGGTCTTACTCCGCGGTATTTTTCTTTAATTAATTCTTCGTTAGATAAATTTTCTGTTAATCCATAACCAAAATACTCACGAACTTTTTTATGAGTTAATTCGGCCAAGCCTTCAGCTAAACGATCTCCAATGGCCTTCACCATAATTGAAGAGTAATCGTCTAGTTTATCTTGGAAAGACTTGGCGTAGGTTTCAACTTCATGTCCAGCAGTTACAGCAAAACCACCAATATAGTCGTTATAGGAAGCTTTTGGGGCGATAAAATCAGCGAGGCAATAATAAACGCCATCGTCTCCAATTTTTTCTTTTTGCTGGCGTAAAAAATGGAGAGTTGTCGATTCACCTTGAGTATTTTGAACGATGACATCTTCACCAAGTGAATAGGCCGGAAAAATTCCCACAACAACACGTGGATTAAAAATTTTCTTTTGAACTATGTCTTTCAGCAGGAGTTGGGCATCGTGAAATAGTTTTTTGGCCTCTTCCCCATAAGTCGTGTTGCCGAGAATTTTGGGATAAGTTCCCTTTAATTCCCAAGTCCAAAAAAATGGAGACCAATCAATATAAGGAATTATTTCTTCAAGAGTTACCTCGATATTAAAAATACCAGTGCGAGATGGAGTTGCAATTTCGAGTTCATCCCAATTACTTTGAAAAGGGTGGGCCGCAACTTCTTTGTAACTCAACAGATCTGACTTACCACTAAGACCTTCTAAGTGGCGAAGGCGAATTTGCTCGTAAAGATTTTTTAATTCCAAAGCGTAAGCTGCTTTTTTATCTGGATTTAATAATCGGTTACAGACTTCGATAACTAAAGAAGCATCACCCACGTGAGCAATGGGAGCATGATAATGAGGAGCTATTTTTATTGCGGTATGGGCCTTCGAAGTTGTTGCTCCACCAATTAAAAGTGGAAGTTCAAATCCCTGGCGCTCCATTTCTTTTGCAACGTGAATCATCTCATCGAGAGATGGAGTGATGAGGCCCGAAAGACCTATTATATCGGCCTTATGTAGAATGGCAGCATCGAGAATTTTTTGACAAGAAGTCATAACTCCCAAATCAATTACTTTATATCCATTACAAGCAAGAACAACTCCGACGATATTTTTTCCAATATCATGAACATCGCCCTTAACAGTTGCGATAACAAAGATGCCTTGCTCTCTAGCATTGGCGGCATTCAAGCGCTTTTCTTCTTCCATAAATGGTTCAAGATAGGCGACAGCTTTTTTCATAACTCGGGCAGATTTTACAACTTGGGGGAGAAACATTTTTCCTTGCCCAAAAAGATTTCCTACAATTTTCATCCCTTCCATTAAAGGGCCTTCAATAACATTAAGAGGTCTACCGTATTTGACTCTGGCCTCTTCGGTGTCAAGTTCTACAAAAGCGTCAAGTCCTTTAACCAAAGAGTGACTGATGCGCTCTTCAAGATTAAATTCTCTCCACTCTTCTATTTTTTCTTCTTTTTTACTATTTGTACTTTTTAATTTTTCAGCTAATTCTAATAATTCTTCAGTGGCATTAGAGTGGGTATTTAAAACCACCGCTTCACACTTTTCACGTAACTCAGGATTAATTTCATCATATACGCCAAGCATTCCAGCGTTGACGATTCCCATGTCTAAACCTGCCTTAATAGCGTGGTAAAGAAAAACGGTGTGAATAGCTTCGCGAACAATATTATTTCCACGAAATGAAAAAGATAAATTGGAAACACCACCACTTGTGAGGGCCCCAGGACAAACTTTTTTTAATTCTTTAACTGCTTCGATAAAATTAACACCATATGGATCGTGTTCTTCAATACCTGTTGCAACAGTTAAAATATTGGCGTCAAAAATAATATCATGAGGATCAAAATCCAACTTAGAAAGTAGAAGATCGTAAGCACGTTTACAAATGCGAACCTTTTCATCTTTTGAAGCTGCTTGGCCTTGTTCATCAAAGGCCATAATGACAACGGCAGCACCATATTGCTGAGCGAGCCTGGCTTGTTTTAAAAATAATTCTTCGCCTTCTTTAAGTGAAATCGAATTGACGATTGATTTTCCCTGAACGCATTTTAAACCAGCTTCAATAACTTCCCATTTAGAAGAATCGATCATAATAGGAACGCGTGAAATATCAGGTTCGCTAGCGACTAAGTTTAAAAAATGAGTCATGCAGGCAACAGAATCAAGCAGGCCCTCATCAAAATTTATGTCGATGATATTAGCACCGTTAACTACTTGTTGGCGAGCGACTGATAAGGCCTCATCAAAATTTTGAGCTTTGATAAGCTTGGCAAATAAAGGTGAACCCGTAACATTAGTTCGCTCACCCACCATATAAAAGGGATTGCTATCTGAGTTTTGAATGGTGAAAGCTTCTAGACCCGAAAGACGGGTTGCTTGTTGGATAATAGGAATAATTCGTGGAGCTCGCGATTGGCATTTTTTTACGATCGCCGCGATATGCGGAGGAGTTGTTCCACAACATCCACCTAAAATATTTATAAATCCACTTTCTGCAAACTCACCAACAAATTGAGCCGTTTTTAAAGGTGTTTCATCGTAGCCGGTTGGAGATAGTGGATTAGGTAGACCTGCATTGGGATAACAACTAATAAAACAATCTGCGATTTTTGAAAGCTCTTCTATATATGGTCGCATTTCACGAGCACCAAGAGCGCAGTTAATTCCAACAGAAAGTGGTTTGGCATGTCTTACAGAATTCCAAAAAGCTTCAACTGTTTGCCCAGAGAGAGTTCTTCCTGAGGCGTCAGTAATAGTCACTGATAACATTAATGGGTATTTTATTTTTGTTTCATCTTGATATTTTTCAATCGCAAATATGCAGGCTTTTAAATTAAGTGTATCAAAAACAGTTTCAGGAAGAAGAATATCAACTCCGCCTTCAATTAAGGCTTTAGTTTGTTGATAATAATTTTCAACTAATTCATCAAAAGTTACTGCCCTGAAGGCCGGATTATTTACATCAGGAGACAAAGAAAGAGTCCTATTGGTCGGTCCAAGTGCGCCAGCAACATAGCACTTGCGATCAGGATTTTGTTTCATGAAATCATCAACTGCCAAGCGAGCTAGTTTGGCCGCTTTAAAATTGAGATCGTAAACGATATGCTCAAGATCATAATCTTTTTGGGCAAGCTTAGTTCCAGAAAAAGTATTAGTTTCAATTATATCTGCACCGGCCGCTAGGTACTGAGTGTGAATTTCTTTAATGATGCTCGGTCTTGTAAAAACTAATAAATCATTATTTCCTTTTAAGTCCTTGGGGTGTTGGTCAAAGTAAGCTTCACGGAAATCTTTTTCTTCTAGTTTATAAGTTTGAATCATAGTGCCCATGGCACCATCCATAAAAAGAATTTTTTCTTTAAGGACAGACTCAAGTTCGATTAGTGTCGGGTGTTTTGTTAGCATATGATCTTTTGTTATTTTTGGAATTTTTTTACAATATCAACAATGGTTCCAGTGTCATTCATAATATAAAAATGTACACAGGGAACACCTTTATTGAGTAGGTCTTCAACTTGATTGGTTGCCCACTCTTTTCCAATGGCCATGACATTTTTTGGATCTTTGGTTACAGAATCAACTAATTGATCAGGAAGATCGATGTAAAAGTTTTTGGGAATACTAACAAGCTGGGTGGTATTTTTTAAAACCTTTATTCCTGGGATAATTGGAATAGTTATACCTGACTCACGGCAGAGCTTAACGTAATCAAAATAATTTTTATTATCAAAAAACATCTGAGTAACAACATAATCAGCACCAGAATCAATTTTTCTTTTTAAATTGAGGACATCTAGTTTTAAATTAGGAGCTTCAAAATGTTTTTCCGGATAGCCGGCAACACCAACACAAAAATTAAATTTGGCGCCATCGCTGATTTCATCAAGAAATATTCCTTGATTCATTTGATAGACTTGTTCAACTAATTCAGAGGCGAAGTTATTTTGATGACGACTTTTAGAGAGCTCTTTTTTGTAATTTGGTCCATCGCCTCTTAAGGCCAAAACATTATGAATACCTAAAAAATTTAATTCGAGCAGGGCATCCTCAGTTTCTTCTTTTGAAAATCCTAAACTAAGAAGGTGGGCAACAGTATCGATCTTAAATCGATTTTGAATAATTCCACAAATCCCAATGGTACCGGGCCGTTTTTTATAAATTTTGCGCTCAATCGTTCCATCTTCACGTTCGTTGTAATAGGCGGCAGAAGCATGTGCTGTAACATCAATCCAAGGCGGATTTAGTGGCATTAAGGCTTCGACGATATCGATAATATCTTGAACTGAGCGACCTCTTGGGGGAGGAACGATCTCGTAACTAAAAAGTGGATTCTTGGCGTTAGAAATATGTTCGGTAACTTTCATGATGTGTTTGCCGGTGAAGTGTTTTTTAAAAGTGACTTATTAGCCTTGTATTGTAACAATAATTTTAAACTCCTCATAGTAAAAATGGGAAAAAAATGAGTGACAACTATCAAATTGAAAATAGCTTTCTTAAGCTGCAAGTGACATCTCTTGGCGCTGAAATTAAGCAATTATACGCCAAGAAATGGCAACGTGAGCTCATATGGAAGCCGATTGAGGAAAATGCCCAAAAAATCTGGAAAAGATCTTCGCCTATTCTATTTCCTATTGTGGGAAAATTAAAAAATGATTCGTACGGCCTAAAGGGAAAAGTGTATCAAATGCCTCAGCATGGGCTGGCCCGTGATAGCTTTTTTATTGGCGGACAAAAAAATTCAAATGAAATGGAATTTATCCTCGAAGCCGATCAAGAGACTTTTAAGTTATATCCATTTTGTTTTGAACTTCGAGTTAACTATATTTTAGTTGAGCAAAAATTAAACATTGTTTGGTCGGTAAAAAATATTGACCGACAAGATATGTATTTTTCTATTGGTGCGCATCCGGCCTTTGTTACTGAAAAAATTGAAGATTATGAAATTCATTTTGAAAAAAAAGAACAAGGCTTTTATCAATTAAATAATGGACTAGTTAATTGGAAGGAACTATTGCTACTTGACTCTCAAGTCATAAGACCCTCGAGTGAATTATTTTTTAAAGATGCGCTTATTTTTAAGAATATTCAGTCTAAATATATTGATCTTATTGAGACCAAGAAAAATGAAATTATAAGAATTAATGGAACCAACACTCCTTTCTTGGGGATTTGGGGCAAGGAATCAGTGCCTTTTATTTGCATTGAACCATGGTATGGTGTGAGTGATGATGCTGAACATGATCAAAACTTAGAAACGAAAAATGGGATTCAAATGCTACCAATGGGAGAGTCTTTTGTTTTTTCATATTCTATCGAGTTAATTGCGAGCAAAGGGTAAACGTGAATTTTTTAATTCCGCTAATAAATCGAGGAGAATCATCGTCTTATTCAGACAATGTTCTTTGGCGCGATAAAAATATTTTTGTCATGGATAATCACCGTCTTGCTTTATGGTGTTGGTTTCAAGAACTTGAAAAAGGGAAGCGCTATAATTTATTTCATATTGATGCGCATCCCGATTTAAGCGAATCAGCACTCAAAGATTTTAAGCACGATCTTTGGAATATTGGTTTAGAGGATTACTGCAAGGCCTGGCAGTCAGATATTAATTTACCAATTTTTCGCTGGGATAATTATATTGAGGTCTTTTTAAAAAAATACCCTGAAATGATCGGGACAACAATCTCGGCCACCCATCACTTAGGCTCGTCTAAGGAATTATCAGTTGAGATTAAGCCATTTGATCTGGTAAATTCTACTCAGGAAATATTTTCCGGAAAAAGATATATCAATAATCTTGAATGGATTGTTAATCTAGATCTAGATTATTTTTTTTCGGCGAGGCCTCAAAAATTAGAGCTTTTTAGTGATGAATATATTTTGTCATTAGCTGCCTCAATTAAGCTTGGCTTAAAATCAGGAATGATTAAAGTATTAACAATTTCTCTTAGCCCTGAATGTTGTGGTTCATGGGAAAAATCAGAGGCAATGCTCGACAAGTTTTCAAAAGTTCTGGATCTAGCGATACAATTATGAGGGTTATATGAAAAAATCACTTTTATTACTACTTGGCTTTTTATTTTCACTTTCAATATTTGCTGCGGATTTAGCAGTGGATAGTGCCGCTCCTATTTTTAAATTACAAACCCATAAAGGGACAGAATTTAATTTAGAAAGTCGCAGAGGAAAATGGAGTGTGCTTTATTTTTACCCTAAGGCCGAAACTCCAGGATGCACAAAACAGGCATGTGCTTTTAGAGATAGTATAAAAAAAATCAGAGCACTAGATGCTGATGTTTTTGGAATAAGCTCAGATAATGTGGCCGACCAAGCGGCCTTTCATAAAAATCATAATTTAAATTTTATTTTACTAGCCGATGATAAATCAGAAGTTGCAAAACTTTATGGAAGTAAGATGCTGGTACTTTCTATGTCGAAGCGTTGGACTTTTATTATTGATCCTGACTTAAAAATAAGAAGTATTGATAAAGATGTTGATCCAGTTGTTGATGCTGAAAAAGTAGCAGCGAAAATTGCTGAACTTAAGGCAAAAAAATAATTTATTTTAAAGCTTTCTCAAATAAATAAGCTGTTCGGCAGATTGTTTCAAGATTGTCTCTCTTGGGAATCCAGCCAAGTGTACGACGTACTTTTGAAGAGTCTGCAACTAGCTGAGCGGCATCTCCCAAGCGTCTAGGGCCTTCATCGGCCTTTAGGTTTACACCTGAAACTTTGCGGATAGTCTCAATGACTTCTCTAACACTTGAACCGTGGCCATAGCCGCAGTTGAAAAGTTCAGTGGCCCCACCGGCCAAAAGGTATTTAATGGCGAGTACATGAATATCGGCCAGGTCTTCAACATGAATATAATCACGTACACCCGTTCCATCTGGAGTCGCATAATCAGTACCTGTGATAGACATTGATTCGCGTTTTCCACAGGCAACTTCAGAAGCGATTTTTATTAAGTGAGTTGCATTTTTTGAGAGCTGTCCAAATCGCATAGATTCAGAAGCACCGGCAACATTAAAATAGCGTAGTACGACAGACTTTAAACCAAATTCAATTTCACAATCACGGATCATTTGCTCACTAAATAATTTTGAAGATCCATAAGGATTAATAGGAGA
>JAURXW010000352.1 GCA_030654205.1 Bacteriovorax sp. | reverse complement strand
GCCTGTTTATATGGCTCCTTTTAAAACAGGAAGAATATCTTTAATCCCTGCAGCAATCATTTCTATCGACATAGACAATAAAATTAAGCCCATGATTCGCGTCATTACGTTCAGGCCTATTTGACCTAGACGATCTCCAATGATTTGAGCATAACTTAAAATAATTTTGATGATGACCCCAATCAGGATAACCATCACAACGGCAAATATCCAATGAGTTGGTGTAGTAAAGTTTTTTGCATGAATGATAGAAGTTGAAATCGCGCCGGGTCCAGAGAGCAAAGGAATGGCCAGAGGAATAATTCCAATTTCTCTTTCAAAGTCAAAAGAGCGAATTTCTTCAGTATTAATTTTAGTGGTTGATTGATGACCAGAAATCATGCTGAAGGCCATTGTAAATAATAGAAAGCCGCCGCCTATAGTAAAAGAAGCCACCGAAATTCCAAAAAAATTAAGTAATATTTGGCCGAATATTAAACTCACTAAGATAGTAATCGTACACGCCGTAGCGCATGTATTGGTTACATTTTTAATATTAAGATTTTTATGATTTTTAGTGAAACCCAAAAAGACGGGAATGGCCCCCAGTGGATTAATTATGGATATTAATGTTATTGAAAATTTTACTACATCACTAAAAGCTGGATTCATTTTTTAAATCTTTTGTTTAATTTTAAGAAAATTTTATCGATTGATTTTTTTGCTTCTTCAACTTTTAAAAAATAAGAAGCAGCGAAATAAGTTAATCCAAAAAAAGAAAAAATTACAACTGCTGAAAAAATTGGTCGCAAATGAATAAAATATTTCACAGCTAGACCGACAGCGGAGGCAATGATGGCGCAAGACCATAAGGTGATTTGATAAGTTACTTTTAAATTGGTATCACCGATTTGCTTATTGAGCGCTCGTCTCAATAAATAAAACTCAACCCATCCCGATAGTCCCGCTGAAGCCGTTAGTCCCGCTGTTCCAAAACTTGCATCAAGCCCCAAAAGTTTCGGCAAAGGAAAGGCAAAAAGATATCCTAAAACTGTGGTTAATAGAACTCTAATAAAGGCAAACTTTAAAGGAGTTTTGGTATCTTTGAGAGAATAAAAAGTAGAAGAATAAAGTCTTCCCATTGTTGAAGCAAGCAGGCCAATCGTTGAGCCTATTAAAACCATCCAGACATAATTGACATCATTAATTTTAAATTTTCCCGATTGTAAAATGGCCGCGACTAATATATTTCCAAGGAAAATAAAAGCGCAGACGGAGGGAATGATAAAAAATGCAATTTTTTTCAAACCGGCCTCTAGCCTGATTCTGAGAAAATTATTAATTTCTTCAACTGATCCCTTTATAGATGACATTGCCGGCAGTTCTGAAGCAGAAATGCTCATTCCAAAAAGTGATATTGGCAAAAGATAAAGTGTCTGAGCATAGGCTAAAGTTGAAACGGCACCCATGGGCAGAAGACTGGCCAGCATACTATCGATATAAGCACTTAATTGAATAACCCCTCTTGAGATAACTACGGGAAAAAAATTGCGGACAACTATTCTAACATTCGTAATTTTAGTGTCGAGAGAAGGTCTGAAGTGACCAATAAGTTTTAAGGCAGAAGGAAATTGTACGGCAAATTGTAAAAAACTTCCTAAGACCAAACCCCAGGCCAGTGTTTCGGCTAGGTTGTATTGAGTGTTTCCAGAACCAAATAAAAAGAGAGTCCCAATCATTGAAGCATTCCAAATGACGGGGGCAACATAAGAGAGAAAAAATTTGCGATGGCTATTTAAAATACCCAAGCACCATGCAGACATAACCAAGAGGCCTGTGCCGGGAAAAATAATTTGCACTATTTTTATAGTTAGTAATTTTTTTTCATCCTGAAATCCTGGGGCCACTACATCAATGATAAACGGCGTGAGAAAAATTCCAATTAAAACCAGAATTGAAATAGTTATAAAAAGTAGACTTCCTATAATTGAAGCTACTTTCGCGGCCTCAATATGGTTTTCTTTATCTTGTTTTTCATTATGAGAGCTGGCAATTAAATTGGCATAAACCGGAATAAAGGAGGCGGAGAGGACTCCTTCACCAAAAAGATTTTGTAAGAAATTAGGAATTTTCAAAGCCGCATTGAAGGCATCCCCAGCATCTGAGTTTCCAAAATAATGGGCAAAAACTCGAACTCGTATAAGTCCAGAAATTCGGCTTAAAAATATTCCAAGTGCAACAAAGATCGCTCCACTTTTTTCGTTTTCTTTTTTTTGTGTCATACCTAATTAAAGTCAGATTCGCTTAAAAGTTCAACTACTTTTTGGGCCTTTTAGATTAAGAATAAAAGCGGCCACTTTCATTTTTAATGCAACGTTTTTTTGATATTCCGGAATGGGGGCCACATTCCACCACCAGGATTCGACTGGTTTTGGAAAAGCGAAGTTGATATAGGGTGTTTCTTTAGAGAGTATTTTACCATCTTTATCGCACAGATTAGTCTCGATATCAGTAATCAAAATTACGGGACAGCTAAATTTTTGTAGATACTGATAATGATCAAAGGTGACTTGGTTAGCAAATTCATCTAGTTTATTTTCCAAAAGCTTAGGAGTGGATTTTTTATCCAAAAAAATTCTCAGATGATAAGCTAATTGAGAAAGCAGGTTAGCGGAAAT
>JAURXW010000351.1 GCA_030654205.1 Bacteriovorax sp. | reverse complement strand
AAGCTAATTAAGCCAAGAATCGTTATTTGTATCCCTTTCGGGATTACTCAAGTAGAAAAACGCGCAGTAAAAGAATCGGCTGAACAAGCTGGAGCTCGCGAAGTTTATTTGATTGAAGAACCTATGGCCGCAGCTATTGGAGCAGGACTTCCAATAACTGAACCATCAGGAAATATGATTGTTGATATTGGTGGTGGGACAACTGAGGTTGCCGTCATCTCTCTTGGGGGAATCGTTTACTCTAAGTCAGTAAGAGTGGCCGGAGATAAATTCGATGAAGCAATTGCTTCATATATTAAGAAAAAATATTCACTTCTTATTGGAGAGCGAACTGCTGAGGCAATTAAGATTGCTATCGGGAATGCTTATCCATTTGATGACGAAGTTAAAACTTATGAAGTTAAAGGGCGCGACCTAATTGCGGGTGCTCCAAAAATTATTGAAGTCACTTCGGATGAAATTCGTGATGCTCTAGCTGATCCAGTTTCAGAAGTTGTTGAAGCAATTAAAATTTCACTTGAAAAAACTCCCCCAGAACTTGCAGCAGATATCGTTGATAATGGAATCATTCTCGCAGGTGGTGGAGCATTACTTGCAAACCTTGATGTTCTTATTAAGGAAAAAACAGGATTGCCAGTTTCAATTGCAGAAGATCCACTTACGTGTGTTGTTCGAGGATGTGGAAAAGTTCTTGAATCTATCGATTTATTAAGACAAGTAACTATTACCTGATTAGGTAATCTAGATAAAAGGCAGGCTTTCATGGTGGAAAGCTCACGAGCTAAAATTAATTTTATAAAACTCACCTCAGAAGAGCTATCGTCTAAGATAGCTCTTTTAGTTTCTAATCATGACAGAGTCATTTTTTGGAAAACGTCACCTCGTTATTTCGAGGGAAAAGCCGCTTCGTTTGAATTTAAAAATCGAATATATTTAAATCTAGAGAGAACAGGCATTTCGATTCGAATTAAAAATGAAACAGTTTGTTTAAATTTTACTCTTAATGATATTGATTATTTTTTAAGAGGAACTGTTGTTGAACAAGATGCAGAAAGTCCAAATATTAAAATTGAACTATTTGAACATTGTTTTAGGGTTGAAAAAAGATCACGGGAACGATTGTTAACTTATCCAGTTTATGAAGTTTATGCCTACCTAAAATTTCAAAAAAAGAATAAGGCCAATATCATTTTCTTTAATAAAGGCGAGCAAAAATCTAGAGATTTTTTTTCAGAGATTGATAATATTCAAAAAAATAAAATATCTCAAATGTCTGAAGATTTAAATACTGGAGATGAAGAAGATGTTGTTGGCTTTAGAGTTGAAGATCTTTCTTCCAATGGATTGAGCTTTTTTGCCAGTACTAAAGAAAAAGAAATGGTACTTGATGAACTTCAAGATACAAATTTTTCATTAGTCCTCAATTTTGAAATGCAGGTCTTTAATCTTTTAGAAACAAGCATTGTTTATAAAATGAATTATATTAATGCTCAATTCTCAGGTGTGCCAATGTATAAAGTGGGCATTACTTTTAAGCATAGTCCTAGCTTAAAAAGAAAAATTGAAGAAGTTTCCGGTATCTCAATTGATTTAGTAGATTATCAAAAAGAATTTGAAGAGTTTATTAAGAATGAATAGTGTCTTAAACTTTCTAATTTTGAGTATTTTTTTTATCTCTTGTGCAAATACCAAGAATACTCATTTAAAAAAAGAGCTAGTGCGCGGAGAAGAACGTTTTTCATATAGCGATAAAAACGGACAATTTGTTGTAAAACTAACATCGGGTTTTAATAAAAAAGAAAAAACATTTTTTACAAAACGAATTTTAGAAGTACCCAATAGTGAAACAGATAATGTTTTAGAGCAAAGCGTGAGTCTTTCAGATATTGGTACAATAAAAAAGAAAAAAACAATTCTGCGCCCTAAGCTTTCACAGTACAACGTATGGTTTGAAGGTAAAAAATATTTTTCAGAAATAAAAATGAATCCTGTCAAAAAAGCCATTGATGTAAAAATGGTAAGTCCGGAAACTCAATGGAATGGCACCAAACAAATAAAATTACCAAGTACAAAAGCACTTTATTGTTTTTTTTCACAAGTCACTGAATGTGCTAAAACGATAGGTTTTATCAGTGAAGCTATAAAAAAAGAAGCTGGTGTCATGAATTTTTATATTATTTGGGAAGGATATCCATATTTAAATGAAACTTTTTCAGATTTTCCATCAGAATTAATGTCGAGGGCACAGCTAGAATATGATGGAAAAACAAAAGAAGGATCAATCCGATTTAATTTAAAAGTTGGAGGTCAGTCCATTTTTTATGTTGTTGATAAAAATGAACAAATGAAAAAAATGTTTTGGGTTTCTCAAGGAATATCGATGGTCAGCAGACTTTTACCTAAATCAGAAAGTAGCAGCGATAGTGATTTAAAAGAAGCGGGAGGAAGTCTTGAGTAAATTCTTTAAAAAATTTCTCTATGCTTTGTTAACAATATTTGTGGCCTTAACTGCTATATTTTTCGTTATACGATTATCTCCGGGGGATCCAGTTGAAGCAGTCCTTGGGCAAAAAGCAACCCAGGAAGAAATTATAAAGCTTAAGACCCAACTAGGCTTAAATTTACCTTTGAACGTTCAGTATAAAGTTTTTTTAATTAATTTATCAAAAGGTGATTTAGGAAAAACAATTTTTGGTGCAAAAGATGTAAAGGGACTATTAAAAGAAAGAATGAAACCAACAATAGTCCTAGCGACAATTTCAGTGACACTATCTGCAATTATAGGAATGTTTTTAGGAGTTATGGCCGGATATAAAAAAAATAAGGGCTTTGATAAACTCTCGCGGATTATTTCATTGTTTGCTCTCTCGTTTCCGATTTTTTCTCTTGCGCCGCTTTTGGTATTGTTTTTTTCTATAAAATTGAATTTATTTCCGGTTTCAGAATGGGGAGACTTAAAACATTTATTTTTACCCATACTCTCTTTAGTGATTCCACTAAGCGCCATTATTATGAGAGTAACTAGAAATAAATTTCTAGAAGAAGTT